>DBNZ01000153.1:9456-15332 GCA_002299495.1 Methylococcaceae bacterium UBA659 | reverse complement strand
ATGGGAAGCGCTATAGCCCAGTTCGGATATCAGCGCCAAGTTACTGGCGGTAAAGCCCGCACCGTTCCAACCATAACCCAACCAACCGGCGGTATCACCCGGGTATCTGTCAGCCTGGGGCGAGGCCACTAAAATGGCAATGTCATTGGCGCAGACTATTCCCGGAACGGCGCAAGCATCGGTGCCATCAAGATAAGAGTCCAAGACATAGGCTTCCTGAATGCCCCATACACCAAAAGGGGCTCGATTGGTAAACAATGCGGGTACAAACTGCCAATCCGAGTAGATCGTTGACGCACCAAATTCGGCGACACAATGGGCGGCAGTCACGATGAGTCCGCGTTTGATTAGCGCTGCCGAGCAAAAAAGGCGGTGGCCGTTAACTAATGCGCCGACCGCACGATAAGATCTTGATGCGGATACATTGTTTCTTCTGTTGGTGTCAACTCGGCGGGTATTGAAGGGTAGGTCAGCGGTTCCATGCTCAAGTGAAGTAAAAGTGGGTTCGGTGGTTCGGGACGCCTCAAGCACGGAGAATAAGCCTAAGGACTGGGCATTGCCGACGCCTGTTCCGGAAAATCCGACCGAATAGCCGGGCGCCCCAGGTTGACGGATTTGAGATCCTAAATTGATGACCGGCCTTTTGTTTGACCGGGGTAACGGCATCGCCTTAACAACCATCCCCTCATACGCAAAAGGTTTAGCCGCTTTGGCGGTGACGATATGGATGTGGCTAACACGGCTGGGTTTCCCGTTGGCAAGAGCCGTATCCAAAACAAAGTTTGAACTGAAAAAAACCGCTATGACACAGATAATGAGTACTTTATTCACCATGGCTCCTGTTTGTTTTGTGTGGAGGAATTAAAATGTTGCCCAAATTAAACCATGAAAAATTAAGAAGCAAAAAAAAAACAACGCATGGCCGTGGATGGGTTGTTGTGGCAATCTGCAACGTTGCCATGGTTTTTACATAAACCGTTGCTAGCACGGCCTGGCTCTATTTCGCCTTAATCTCAATCATATCAACCTCAAAACCCAAAAAGTAGCCACATTAACCATGACAAACATTAATAGCCTTTGTATCTATTGCGGCTCCAGCTCTGGCCGACTTGAGAGCTATTCATTGGCGGCATACGCTATGGCGGCGGCGTTGGTCAGCCGTAATATCCGCTTGGTTTACGGCGGGGCCGCGATTGGCATTATGGGCAAGGTGGCCGGTCGGGTGTTGGAACTGGGGGGCGAGGTGATCGGCGTTATCCCTGAAGCATTGGCGCATAAAGAGGTCGCGCACCAAAACTTAACCAAATTGCATGTCACGCAATCGATGCATGAGCGAAAAATGCTGATGGCGGACCTGTCAGACGGATTCATAGCCCTTCCGGGCGGCATTGGCACACTGGAGGAATTGTTTGAAATATGGACTTGGGCGCAGCTTGGATTTCACAACAAACCGTGTGGCTTGCTCAATGTTGCAGGCTACTTCGACGCCCTAATCGAATTTTTGGATCATGTGTTGGCCGAGCAATTTGTGCAAAAACACCACCGCGCCATCTTGAATGTGGAGACTGACCCGGAGCGGTTATTGGCGCGTTTAGCCCATTATCGACCTCCTAAAATGCCGCATTGGGTTAACAAAGCGGACATTTGATGGGGCTAAAACAAAGCTCAACATTCTTTGGCCCTATCAGAACGTGTTTTGACAGCGGTTACGCGGTGCTCGACAGTCTGCGCTGCACGGCCATCGCAAAACAGACTGGGGAAATCCTCAGGTACGGCCAGCACCTGCAGGCGATGCCGGTGCAGCACCGTCCCGGCGCGATGCGGGGGGTGCCAGCTAAGCGCCGGGCTGCGTCCTTCGGCCCGGAGTGGGACTCTTACCCTGCCGTCGTTGCACTCGAACCCAGCCATTTAACCCGTTTTTATGAGGGATCCAGCCCTTTAAAGTGTTCGCCTTGAGCGGGTCGTAAGACGCATGTGCTGCGACGGACTCAGCACGAACGGTGCAAACTTTAGCGAGCCGGATCAAATAGAAGTGGCCGCTTTTAAAACACGTTCTTAGCTTTTATTAATCGCAACGGGATAAAGGATAAGGAATTTGTTGCTCATGTTTTCTCCAGTAAAGAATGTAAATAGTATTTTTTAACAGGCGGGCAACCTAGAAACAACATTGGACTCGTAAAAAAACTGCGGATTCCAATGAAAATTAACCGCAGTTATCGTTACAGTTTCATGATTTTTCTGTTAAAAAGCATACAAACATCACACTTTTCAAATACACGGCGGGCATGATGGTTTTTTCTGAACTGACCAGCGGCTTTTTGCTATTGCTCAAAGTTAACCGAAATGGTGGTTTCCTTAGTCTTTTTCGATGGCAGTGCACCGCAGACTGTCGCGCAACGCGGCTAGCTGTTAAAACACGTTCTTAAGCGTTCACTGGTTTTAGGTCTCAAGTTGCCGTGGCAAGACCGGTCGGAATGCCATTTTTCCCTGAGTTCCGAAATGACCCACAAACCTACGGAAACACCCGACAAATAGGCAATGCCTTGCGCGGTGGTTTCCAAATAGTTGGGGCAGAGACTTTCATGCCTGTAAGGTCGGCTTGGAACTGAGCCTACAGGTTGTTGCCGGCAATCCCGCCGGCCATGATTTGCTGGATTGACCGGGGAGACCTCGCGGTGTCCAATGAAATTGAATCAGGGGCAAAGCACTGCATGGTTACATAGCAGCGTGGCTTGGGTTAAATCTTATGCACGCTGTAGGCTATCATTGTAGACTACTGGCTCCCAATTAATTTACGGAGAATGGCATGTCATTAAAACAAGATTTTGAACAATTATTAAGTCAATTAGACGCCACACGAGAGTCAATCCAATTGAAGTTGCATTTGGCCACGATGGAAGCGAAGGACGAATTTGAGGAAGCTGAAAAGCAATGGCAGCATATCAAAAACAAAGCGGCTGAAATTGCCGATGAATCTATTGAAACCTCCGAAGAATTTATAGAAAAAACCAAAATTGTCGGGGACGAACTTAAGGAAGCCTATCAACGCATCGCCAAACGGTTGTCCGAATAGATTTGAATATCAAGCCTGGAAGCCCCGCTTCCAGGCCTAAACCGGAATATTGGATTAAACGGGTATGCAGGCGGCGTCTGTAGGAGCACCGCCCCCACCCTAATACTGTTGACTTAAGTCGTTCCTGGCCGCCATAACGTCCAACCAAGGCATCCCTGTCATACCCTCGAAAAAGAAAGCGCCTGCCCGTCACAACCGCGTCTATGACTTATGCCCCAGAGGGTATAAATCGGCAGGCAAGACCCAAGAACGACTATTTCCGTGTCCTGCTGGAAGCGGTACTGACCTGGTGGCTGGAGCCTGCTTTTGTCACGGGTGACAGATGGCCTGCCCGACAAGACCAGGCACGCCATTATGCCGTTTTCCGGCTGACGACGAACAGCTTGCCGCCGTCAGCCGGAAAACCTTTACCGACCCGCACGACTAGCACGGGCATATTGAGCAGTATCACCGCGCCATCAAGCAGGTCTGCACTATCGAGAATTTTCAGGCGCACAGCAAGACCGCCATCCAAGACCACCTGCGCACCGCCCTGTGCGGCTCTGCCCAGCTTTAGAAACTCAGCGCCATGTTCTTGATAGGAAACTGTTATAGCGTCCAGCGTAAGCGGTTCAACGGGGTTATTGCGGGCTTCATCGGTAGCCTGATGCCTACCATGAGTCGCTTGAACCCAGATTTTCAGACTGTTGTCAATGCGTAATTTCTATGTGGGACTAAACATCTACTTAGCCAATGCTACTGGATAATTAGGATGCTGTGGATTAACCATTAACATTTGTTGGCGTGGGTCAACGATTAAATCCATTGCTTCCAAAGGGATAATACCTAACAACGGTTCATTGCCCAAAACAACTGCCTCAGTGACATAACTACGGTTCTCGAACGCAATCTCAATTGGAGCGATTTTCGGTACTTTACGCTGATGCCCATCTGCAAGTGTCACTACTTGTCGGCTCACTTCGCTCGTGTCGAAGCCTAGCTGTAATGCAATCTCTTCTGTTACACACATAAATGTTGCACCAGTATCTACCAGAGAATTTATTTCAATTTGTTGATGATTAAAAAGATTAGTTAATTTAAGTTTGGCATAGGTTAGACCCATCATATCCCCCTTCACAGTTAATTTAAAAAAACATTGTATCGTACTGGAAAGTATGAATTATCAATAATCTTGAAAATGGTCACGATGCGTCCAGCCCCTGTTGAGCGAAATGTTATAACGGCAAACTAGGCACCGCCGCCAAACCGCACCGGACAAAAAAGCCCATCCCTTAGGCCATTGGTCGCCGTACCGGTGACCGCCAGCAATGGACACAAGGCCAAACTTTGGCTAAAAACAATATTGTTATGCCATAAGCCATGAGTGGCCGTTTTTTTGTAAGCTACTGATAACGGTATGTTTATCTCATTAATATCCATGGGCGATGCGTTGCAGAAAGGCCCAGCCTTAAACCCTGTTTGCGATTTAGCGATAGGAGACTTAGCGGTTACAGGCTTTCTACATCTTCTGAATCGCCGTAGGTTTCGATGCCCAATTCTTGGGCTATAGTTTGGGCGCGTTGGTCGATCATCGGTGAAATCACCAATAAACGGTTGGCCTTGCGTTGATGGCGTTTTTCGTAAAAACGGGCTTTGCGTTCAAATATGTACATGCTGGCTTTGTCAATGGATGACTTAATTTCGCAAATGATCAACACGCCGTTTTTGATGATGATGTCCAACTCAACTTGTTCAGGACGTCCAAAAACTTCGCCAGTATCGTCATATTCATTGACGTTCAACACCTTCACGTCGAAGCTTTGTACTAGGATGGCGGCCAAAGCATTGCGGAAAGCTTTTTCGGTTTGTATGCCCCAGCGCGAACCTAAAGCGCCGATGCTACGGTCATGTTTTTGCGCGATTTTCATGATTTCTTCGTGCATGGCCTGGAATTGGCGGCTAGATTCCTCCCATTTCCGGTTTTGCTCGTCCCAGTTATTTTTTTGCTCGTCCCATTTCCGGTTTTGCTCGGCCCATTTTTTATTTTCCTCATCCCACTTACGCGCTTGTTCTTCACGGTCCCGGCGCAATTCGTCCATAATCCGGTCGAATCGGCTTTCCGTTTCAATACGGTCAGCATAGTGTTGTCGGGTCAAACCAATTACCCATGCCCGAATTTCGGGGTCCTGCTGGATCAAATCAGGTAATTTTTGTTTGATCAGTTGTTCAATATCTGTTTTCATTGTCGAATGTCCTTAGCCGCGTTGGATGCTTTTTGTACCACATTTCAGGCTTAGGAGACAAAATCACTGCGCCAATAATTCCGTCTGATGGGCTTTGAAAAACGGCAAGCTCCGATGGATAGCCTGCACGGATTTCCTCGGCGTGATGGTGGCGCCGACAAATTGGCCGAACATCCCGCCGTCTTTTTTGGCCGCCCAGCGCGCCTCGCTGGCATGGTTCAACGCATACCGGTAAATTTCTTGATCCAATCGGATTTTCTGGCTTCGATTTTGTCGCCCAAACCGGGGGTTTCGGCATAGTTGATGACGCCCACGCCCATCACCCGTGTTGTTCGCCCCAGAATAACCGTCAGGGGCGGTGAATTTGAAACCAACGGAGGTGATGGTGCAGGTGGTCACAACGCCCGTGTTGTGACTGAAATCATGCCAACCTCTCTTCCGAGCCGTGTTCCTAAACTAGGCCAGCCGATACTCTTGTAAGTTTTGGGCAGAGGCATTGAAATAAGGCAGAATTACAAAACGGCAACAGCCCTTAGATTTATTAGCCCGTAGGTGTTTAGTCCCACATTCAACAAAAATAT
>DBNZ01000153.1:1697-9132 GCA_002299495.1 Methylococcaceae bacterium UBA659 | reverse complement strand
TATGTGGTTTCAGATTGAAACCATAGCTTAACTGGCAGTGGTACAGATGCGTTTTCAATACGTCTACCGAGTCGTACCCTAAAGGGCATAAATAGCCGAATTTCATGCCGTTGGCCGCTGCCGGCTTCCCGGGTTGCGTCGGCGAGGATTTTCTCGATTTTAAACGGGTACTGCGTCAGGGCATTTTCGCGGAAGGTGGTGGCGGTATCCGTGCGTTTGTTGTACCCTCTGGGGCATAAATCGTGCGTTGCTCTCGATCGCTGTTCCAGACGCGATTCTACCTCCTGCATCCGTGGAATCGTCATCCACGGCGGGCGTGGTCGCACCCTACAGGGCATAAATACCCTACAGGGCATAAATGGCTGTGCCGTGTAGTGTTTGTGCCATAGTTTTTGCTCCTTGAGTTCGGGATGTTTTTATTCCAGTTAAATGTGGGACTAAACACAAAGCCTTGTCCTGATTGCTGGCGGAACTGAAGCGACAGAAACTTAATAGCGTTGCCTCTAGTCCGACGGCAACCGAATTTATTAACTGCCCACAGGTGGCTCCATGTTAAAAACCTTTCACCTTTTATTCGTGTTGATCGCTATCTCCAGCTTTGTTGGCCGGGTCATCTTGTCCGAAACCCAACCGCAGTTGCTCAAACAAAAATGGCTTAAGATCGCCCCGCATGTCATTGACAGCCTGTTGTTGCTTAGCGGCATCGCCCTGGCCGTGCAAGGTTCATGGGCTACCACCGGCCACGGTTGGCTGGCCGCCAAACTGATCGCCCTCGTCGGCTACATCGGCTTAGGCATAGTCACCATGCGCAGTCGCGGCGGCCGACGTTGGCTGGCCTTTTCCGGGGCGATGGCTTGCTTTGTCTACATCGGCATGGTCGCCGTCACCAAGAATCCATTTTTCTTTTGGTAAGAGGTAAGCGCTAAGGATCATTAAGGTCGGCCTTAGATAAGGCCAACGCTCCCTCACAACGTCATCGGCAACCCATCCGCTAACCGCCCCAACCATGGCAACAAGGCTTTTGCCTGGGTAATGTCCGGGGTTATCGCCACGTTCCTAGCCCCCCCGTCAACAACCTCACCCTAGCCAGCGATTGTTTTAACTTGCCGTTGTTGGCTGAGCTGTTGCAGTTGCGGGTCTTCGGCTACCGGTAAACCCGCCATCAACCCGGACAATTACCCTAGCGTGGCCTTAATCATGTCTACATGGGCGGCGACCAGCTCGCTGGCTTGTTTGGCATTGACAGTCTCGGCGGTTTGGTCTTGGTTGTCAGACACCACTTTCAGGCTTTGCACCAGTTCACTTGAGGCGGAACGGCAGGCGGTTGCAAAAAAAGCCATCGCCTCCATGTCATAAAGGCAGGGTTTGGAATTGCTGTTGCGTTTTGTCATCAGCAGCTTTTACCCGACCACCTTGTTTGATTGCAGGCTCTTGGTCATGGAATACAGCGATTGCCTTTAACTTTTCCTGTGCCCACTATCCCTTAACATTTCATCTCTTTTTAGTTTACAAAGTAACAAAAAATCCATAATTGGTGCATAAATATAAAATAGCGCACCAAGCCCATTCAAACTTCGGCAACGACAGCCCCCCTTACGCCGCCTCACCTCAACCAATGGCTTTTTAATTACCAAATAAATTCAATTGATTATGCTTTCATAGCGGACAGCTTGATGGCTTAGCGTTGATTTTCAGGACAGGGAACAGATATTGCTTCATCCCTAATTGAATCGCGGAAAACCCAGCCTTAAGAACAGGAACGCCGATTAGCATCCCTTTTTAGCGTTTGGTATTTCATACGGTTGTCACCGTCCAGGTTTACGATGTCCCTTATTGAAATTTCCTGTAGTGTTATTTGAGGAGGATCCAATGCTAAGTCAAGACACTTTATTTGGAACCGACAATGGCTTTCTGTCTTCCCATCCCAGCGAGTCCATAGCGATATTTTTGTTGGTTTTATTCGTCATATTTTCGGTTTCGGAGAGCCTATGGCCCCGCCATCCGGCAACGAAAAAAACATTAGGCCATTCATACAAAACCAATTTTCTCTTGTTTGCCTGCAATACCATCGTCATGTCGCTATTGTCGATGTCGACGCTGTCCTTGCTTGCCCAACAGCACTCCCAACAAGGTTTGTTAAGGTATCTGTCAAACCCGTTTTGGCAAGCGGTGTTGTCATTTCTACTGTTGGATTTGCTGCTGTATTTTTGGCATAGGCTTTGCCATACCAAAAACATGCTATGGATGTTCCACCGTGTCCACCACAATGACCCTTCCGTAAACACCTCGACTGGATTTCGGGTGCATCCGCTGGAGCTGCTGCTGACCAATCTGTTGAAGGCCGTTTACATCGTCGTGATGGGCGTCGACCAACGGATGGTTTTGGCCAACGAGACCCTCTTGACTGCGGCGGTGATGTTCCACCACAGCAATATCCCTATCAGGGCTGAAAAATGGCTTGGCCGCATCTTGATTGTACCCGCCCTGCACCGCACCCACCATTCAACCTTGCGGTGCGAACACGACAGCAACTATGGCGCCGTGCTATCCATTTGGGACCGCTTGTTTGGCAGCTTCAAATGGCGGCAGCCAGGCGCTATTGGACTTGAAGGCGAAACGCCGTTGGATTTTTTTAGCTTGATCTTGTTTGGTTTTACGCCAATCAAACCAGCGGCAGTGACCAACCCCGTTGGCTTGCCGTCCAACTTAGATGACATGATTGCCGAAGCGGCTTATTACAAAGCGGAAAAACGCAATTTCATGCCGGGCCATGAATTGCTGGATTGGATAGAAGCGAAAAAAGAAATCATCAACCGGTTTCCCGGCGGCCATCCAAACTTTCAACCACGTCAAAGACAATGGTCTTAAACCCATCAGGACAGCGGGGCGTCACCCGCCCCGCTACTGTCAAAATGAAAGACCTATCAGGGCTTTTTTTATCATTCAGCACAACTGTTTGTTTAATATTTGATATATCGAGGAACTTGCAAAACCATCGTGCCACGGCCAGTGGCCGTTTTCGACAAAACGGATCAGTTTTGGCCATTGGGCTGACAGGCAATGCAGCGCTTTGCCCAGCAAACTATTGGGCATGACCTCATGCAGATGTTGTAGCAGCCGTGTTTCGATGTTGGCCAGGATCGCTCGACTGTGCGTCTGACTTAATGGCAGATGTTGTTCGGGATTGGCGTCTTTGGTTTGTGATTCAATGGCATACAACTGACCCATCGCGGTGATAAAGCGTGTCGCTAAGGGTTCATGTCCTCGGGCTTGTTTGGGAAGCGCGGCTTCGGCTGCGACGAAAACGCTGCCGCGTTTGATGCCTTCGTATAAGGGTTGCGCCTGGCTACGACCACGCCCCGGGGTATCGCTAAACAACCGGATCGGTGGTCCCGAATCGGTCGTCCGTGCCCACAAATAACTCTGGGTCTGTGCTGCTCGCCCCGGTTCTTTGAGCACTTGTACTACGGTTTCATCACCGTGAATAACATCCGCTTCCCTTGATCCGATCACGGCGGCGATGGCTAAACACAAACACCGCCGACTCAAACGGGTTGAGACCTGACCCCTGCTTCTACCAGCAGCACCAGACCATTGATTGCTTTACGGCCGTCCACCGGTTCACGGTGCAGATAAACCTTTAACGCGAGGTCGAAGCGGAACATGGCCAGTTGGCCAGGATGTTTAACAGTGGTGACAGCTCAGCTAGGTCAATGGCTTGGAGCGTCATCTGAACACCGTTCACTAAGATAATGGTCAGCATAGCTTCGCGCACAATCGACACCCCCCCCCGGCTGCAAACCACTTTGAACCAGCTCTTGTTTAGCAATCGGATCATAACGACACCGGCCATCACAGCGGTGAGCTATGACTAACGGCCTGGATAACGCTCTCTTTGTCTCTAACATGCAGGTGTCCACTTAGTTGAAGGTGGGCACCCTCTTCGACTGTTTCTGCTATCGATGACAGACGTGGTTGAATGAGCGTTTACCTTTATCTTTTGCACACAACCGCAGTGCGCTTGTGCGGACATGGGCCGCTATCAGGTGATGACATCGGGGGCGGTCCGGCCCGTGCGCCGTTTGACTTGGCAGAATTGTTCGGCCAGTTCGACCAGCTCTTGTAAGGCCACTTGTGCGTCTTGGTCGTGTTTTTCCGGGTCGGCTGCGAAGCGTTCCAAATAGACCCTCAAAGTTGCCCCCACCGTACCCGTGCCGGATAAACGGAAAACCATCCGAGAGCCATTTTCAAAGCCGATACGGATGCCCTGGTCTTTGCTGACACTGCCGTCCACCGGGTCGGTGTAACAGAACTCATCGGCAAATTGAACTATGTATTCACCGTATTGTTGGCCGGGCAATGTGGCTAACAGGCCGCGTAAATGGTCAACTATGCCATTGGCAATGGCGCTGTCCACGGCTTCGTAATCGTGCCGGCAATAAATGTCACGGCCAAATGTGCGCCAATGTTGCTTGACGATTTCGGCGACGGGCTGGCGTTTTTTGGCGATCAGGTTTAACCAAAACAACACCGCCCACAAACCGTCTTTCTCGCGGACATGATCCGAGCCGGTGCCAAAGCTTTCTTCCCCGCATAAGGTGATTTTGCCGGCATCCAGCAAGTTGCCGAAAAATTTCCAGCCAGTCGGGGTTTCATAGCAGGGTATGCCATAACTTTTCGCCACTCTGTCAACCGCCTGGCTGGTGGGCATAGAACGCGCCACGCCGCTTAAGCCCTTAGCATAAGCCGGAATCAGTCGGGCGTTTGCGGCTAGGATGGCCAAGCTGTCGCTAGGGGTGACAAAAATATGGCTGCCGGTAATCATGTTGCGGTCGCCGTCGCCGTCAGAAGCCGCCCCAAAAACGGGCGCGTTGTCCCCAAACATGCGTTCCGCCAGTTCATGGGCATGGGCTAAGTTAGGGTCGGGGTGATGACCGCCAAAATCTTCTAGCGGCTCTGCGTTAATCACGGAGTCAGCGGGTGCGCCCAGCATATCGACTAGAATGCGTTTCGCATACGGGCCGGTGATGGCGTGCATGGCGTCAAACAACAAGGTGATGTAGCCGGAACCGATGCTTTGTTTCAGCAAAGGGAAATCAAAAATGGATTGCATCAATTCGGCATAGTCGGTTACCGGGTCGATGATGCGGATGGTCAAAGCGTCGATTTGTTGGCTTCCAAGGTGATCCAAATCGATATCATCGAAGCGTGCAATTTTATAGCAATCAATCACTTGGCTTCTTTGATAAAAAGCCGAGGTATCTTTCTCGGGTGCCGGGCCGCCATTGCCCACGTTGTACTTGATGCCAAAATCTTCATCGGGACCGCCGGGATTATGGCTGGCCGACAGCACCAAGCCGCCAAAAGCCTCGTATTTCCTGATGATGTGGGAAACCGCAGGGGTAGACAATAGGCCGCCTTTGCCTATAATTAACCCGCCAAAACCATTGGCCGCAGCCATTTTGATAATGGTTTGGATAGCGGTCCGATTGAAATAGCGGCCATCACCACCTAACACCAAAGTCTTTCCGGAAAAGTTTTCCAAGCTGTCAAATATCGCTTGCACGAAATTTTCCAAATAGCCAGTCTGTTGAAAAACCTTGACTTTTTTTCTAAGCCCAGAAGTGCCTGGATTTTGATCGTGATAGGGGTGGGTGGTAATGGTTTCTGTTTGCATGGGTAATCCTCGGCGACAATGGTCTAGGCCTATTAAATTACACCAATTTTGTTTTTTAGAGTAGGGCTATATGTTCCGGATTTATTTACTACTGTCAGCTTGTTTTTTAGCTTTTACGGCAACGGCCAACAATGATATTTGGTTATTGGTTGACACTAAGGCGAAGAAAATTGAAGTAAAAAAAGGCGAGCAAACTATCGAGACGTTGGGGAGTATTGCCATCGGAAGGGGCGGCGCAGGATTTAAGTCACATCGGGGCGACAACATAACCCCATTTGGCAATTACCGCATTGGTTGGGTCGGTAAGAAAAGCGCATTTAAAAAGTTCCTAGGGTTGAATTATCCCTCGGTTGAAGATGCTGAAAAGGCTTTAAGGCGGGGAATGATCGATAGGTTGACTTATTACCGCATAGTTTCTGCACATCAACATCATTTGACACCACCTCAAAACACGCCATTGGGCGGTCAAATAGGCATACATGGCTTAGGAAGGGCGGATCCACGGGTTCATAAGGCTTTCGATTGGACTCACGGCTGCATTGCATTGACCAATAGCCAAATCGAGCATTTAAGCAAAATTGTGGACACTGGCACCTTGGTGAAAATAAAATAAGCCTAGAAATAACAAAAAAGAGTGATAAAATCACTTTCAGCTGTAAAATAATAAGTTCCAAATAACACTCAATTTAGGAAATTATCATGAAAAAATTAGTTAAACTCTCAATCGTTGCCTTGGTTGCTGGCTTGGTCGTTGGTTGTGCCAGCACTTCTGATATCGATAACCTGCAATCTCAAATCGATGGCTTGAAAACTTCCGTGGCTCAAGCTTCTTCTGACGCTGCAGGTGCACAAAGTGCTGCTAACGACGCCGCTGCACGCGCTGCTTCCGCTGAAGCCGCCGCTAACCGTGCAGCCCAATACGCACAAGACACTAACGCTAAATTGGACAGCATGTTCAAAAAAACAATGATGAAATAATTCATCTTTAGTTTGAACAAGAAAAGCCCGGCCAGAGCCGGGCTTTTTTTTGCCGATAAAGTTTAATTATTAGCTGCGGTTCTCGCCTCCGAACCACTCCAGAAGCTGTGGTAACAAATTAGCCAATTCCAAACTCATCACTGAAAAGTCCGCGTCAAACCTGCCGGTTACATCTTCGACTTCAATGTCCGCCACTTCATCTTGGATCAAATCTAAAAACTTTAATCGTTTTATCGCCAGGTTTTCATCAAGGACAAAAGCCATGCGATCCGACCAATTCAGCGCCAGCTTGATCACTTGTTTGCCAGATTCCAGGTGATTTTTGATTTCCGGAACAGCCAAGTCATGCCTTTTACACCGGATAATTCCGCCCGCTTCATCGGGGGAGCGCAATTCGCACTCATCTTCAATGGCGAGATTGTCTGGCATCTGTCCACTAGAGAGCCAGGTTGTCATGGTTTCTATGGGGCGTGTAACGGTGTTGATTGGAATGACGGGCAAGGAGCCTAAACATTTGCGTAAATTGCTCAGCAAATCCTCTGCGGCTTTTGCCGAGGCGGCATCAACCACCAGCCAACCGCCTTTAGGGTCCACATAGGCATAGGTTTTTCGGGAGAAGCTGAAAGCTCTAGGCAGAAGCTCAAAAATCAGCTCATCTTTGATCTCGCCACGCTCCTTTTTGGCTAATTTACGTCCTTGCCGGTCTTCCGTTTCCAGAATTTTTTCTTGGAGCATTTCGTTAACGACATTGGCAGGAAGGACTTTTTCTTCTTTCTTGCC
>DBNZ01000153.1:0-1306 GCA_002299495.1 Methylococcaceae bacterium UBA659 | reverse complement strand
AGTCCAACCAAAACTAAATTCTTGGTGGGGCATGCAGGTTTTGAATGCCATTGCCTGAAGCTTGTCCGACAATTGCTCCGGTGACCAACTGAAATCTTCAGTTAGCCGAAAAACACTAAGATTTTTAAACCACATGAATGAAATGTTATCCTCTACTTTTTAATTTAAAAACGTTAATTATCGCAAGATACCTGCCAGTATCCCAATCCAATTGCACAAGTTATGGAAATAAGCCAAAGTTTTGCGCCCATTGCGGGAGAAGATGCTTGCGTATTAATTTTGGGCAGCATGCCGGGTAGGGCATCACTGGCCCGGCAGCAATATTATGCCCACCCGAGGAATGCATTCTGGCCCATCATGAGCCGTTTATTGGCATTCCACCCGGAAATGGATTACCCGCAATGTATACAACGATTGGTTTTGAACCGGATAGCCGTTTGGGATGTTTTGCAAAGTGGTTATCGCCCCGGTAGTTTGGATGCCAAAATCTATGGGGACTCCGTCAGGGTAAACAACTTTGTAGCTTTTTTCACGGATCACCCCCACATAAAGCGCGTGTGCTTTAATGGCAAAACAGCCGAGTCCTATTTTAAAAAAAGGGTAATGCCGGACTTAACCACACATCCGTACCCGACAGAGTATAGATACCTTCCTTCGACAAGCCCAGCGCTGGCAGCGTTAAATTTTGAGCAAAAACTGGCCATCTGGAAATCCATCAAACACTATTTAGACGACTATGAACGAACAATTTGATTTTACAGAGGATGATGACGAAGCCGAGCATTATGCTATCCGCCCCAATAAAACCCAGCAAAAAAAAGAAATCGCGGCCTTATTTGAATTAGCCGAAGAAATCTCCGAATTATCGCCAGAACAAATATCAAAATTGGCTTTACCAGAAATGGTACATAAGGCCATCATTGCAGTGGCAGGTATGCCACATAAAGGCGCAAGAAAGCGGCAACTTAAATTTATAGCAGGCCAGTTCCATAAAATGGCTGTGCAACCGCTTTTTGATCAACTGGCACACCTAAAAAATCAAAGCGCACATGCTACAAGGGAGCATCATGTTGCGGAACGGTGGCGGGATAAATTATTGGCCGAAGGTGATGCCGCCCTCTCTAAATTACTGGATGGACATCCTGACACCGATAGGCAGGAATTAAGGCAATTGATAAGAAACACCCAAAAAGAACAGGAGCAGGGCAAGCCGCCTAGATCATACCGGTTATTGTATAGGCACTTAAAAACACTGTTTCAGCAAGGGGAAAATGAGATGATTGCTGGGTTATCCGACGAAGAGCTG
>DBNZ01000027.1:27152-27997 GCA_002299495.1 Methylococcaceae bacterium UBA659 | reverse complement strand
GGTTTGCCGGTTTGGAAATGGTCCGTCAGGCCCTCAGCGATAACCCGCCTCCGGCCATTCAAGGCGGAAAATCAGACCGCCATCTGGCTATCGCACGCAAAATCACCTATGACGACAAAGTCATAGGCGTGATCCTAGCCAGTCTTGACTACGGATTTGCGAACCAAGGTTTGTTGGCGGCGGCGACAAAAAATGTGGCTTTAGAATTAAGGCAAGCCCATGTCGTGCTAGCAAGGGCGGGAAACTTCGATGCTGACAAACAAGAAGAGTTACCACAGATTCCTGTGCCTGGGACAAACTGGTTTATTGCCTATGAGTCCAGCGACCTTTTGGGCCATCTTGATCTATCAATGATTTCCGTAATTGTGTTACCGGCTTTTTTTGGCGGATTGGCTTTTTTTATTGGTTATCGCCGCATATCGCAACTATTGTCCCATGATGTCAATAATTTGATGAGAGTATTCAAAGACATAATGTCCAATAACCTACAGGGGAACTATCCTTTCCAACTTAGCGAACTGAGCGCCTTTTTTTCAAATTTACTGCAATTCAAAAGGGTCTTGGAGAAAAGCGGGTCTCAAGCCAAATTCAATGACTCCCAAACGAAATTCGACGACGCCCTATCAACAAACAACATCTTCGCAAATGAAAACTCGCTGCTTGACGATTTTGAAATAACTATCGATGACGACTTTGACCTTAAAGGGCTTTTCGATGACAACCAAACTAAGAATTGAAAAATCCACCGTTTGTTTTTGGGTATTGTTAGATATGTAGCGTTTTTGATTTTTATCTAATTGAATACTAAGGCTAAAAAATATTAAAGCTATCTAAAATTAACAATG
>DBNZ01000027.1:21238-26896 GCA_002299495.1 Methylococcaceae bacterium UBA659 | reverse complement strand
GCGTTTTTGATTTTTATCTAATTGAATACTAAGGCTAAAAAATATTAACGCCCTCTAAAATTAACAATGCCTCTGTTTGCAAATAAAATAGTATGAAAAAAACCACAGCCCACCAAATTGCTAATGTTCTGATTGAAGCCCTGCCTTATATCCAACGTTTTACCGGCAAAACCGTGGTCGTAAAATTTGGCGGCAACGCGATGGTCGACGAAGACCTCAAACACAGTTTCGCCCGGGACATTGTGCTGATGAAACTGGTCGGCCTGAATCCCATTGTTGTGCATGGAGGCGGCCCCCAAATAGGCCGGTTACTTGACAAGCTCGGCAAAACATCAGACTTTGTCAATGGCATGAGAATCACCGACAGCGAAACCATGGATATTGTGGAAATGGTTTTAGGCGGCCTGGTCAATAAGGAAATTGTCAATTTAATCAACCGCCACGGCGGCAAAGCTGTTGGCTTGACCGGCAAGGACGGCGATTTTATCCGGGCCAAAAAAATCAGTCTACAAAAAGCCAAATTAGACGACGAAGAAGCTACCGAAATTATTGACTTAGGCCACGTCGGCGAAGTCAGCAGCATAGACCCTGCTGTGGTTGACATGCTTAACCGTAGCGATTTCATTCCGGTCATCGCCCCGATTGGGGTGGGGGTGGATGGTTATTCTTACAACATCAATGCCGACCTGGTGGCGGGTAAAGTTGCCGAGGTGCTAAAAGCGGAGAAGTTAATCCTATTGACCAACACGGCCGGCATCCTGGACAAAGAAGGCAATCTTTTGACCGGACTCACCCTACAGGATATTAACGAATTAATAGCCGATGGCACCATTTCCGGGGGCATGATACCTAAAACACGGTGTGCGACGGACGCCCTCAGTGGCGGGGTTAGCAGCGTCCATATTATCGATGGCCGGGTGGAACACGCAGTGCTGCTTGAGTTGTTCACCGACCAAGGGGTCGGGACTTTATTACTGTCGCGTCCGCGCTAACACATCATTCATGTACGGCCTGAATTTGGAGCGGATTTCCCTGACCCTGTCGCTGGCGCATAACTCACGGCCCGGTTCCGAGTCATGGCAAAGAATATCCAAAAAAAGCAAATAATCTTTGTCGGTGAGCGAAATCCTTGATAAGGACAAACTGATGTCGTCATTGGTCGCAGGCGGGCGGTTCATGATCAATTTTTCGTTAAAGATATCCGGCGGCGTCGTTGAATACTGGTTTATAAAATCGTGCGCTAAGTGCCATGCCTTATTGCATTGATGATCATTATCACAGTAAAACAACCCTAATAAATTCGCTTCCTTGACACTTGGCACAAGTTCCTTGCCGCGAGTTTTTTTGCTGCTCTGGGTTAAGAACAAATAGCGTTCTATATCCGCTTGGTATTCGCGCTCCGTTAACTTTTTCTTATCCAAACTGGCCCGGATATCTTCTTGAATTTGCGTGATGGCTTTTTGGCTAAGGGCAATGCTAGCGGCAACGCTATGGGGAACTTTCTCCCCGCTCCGCTCGTATTGGGCCGCCACTTTCAGATAGTTGTCCAATTGATGTGTCGCGCCATTTAGTTTTGACTCTAATGATTTCTTCTGTAAATCAAAGCTTTCTGATTTGACTTGCAAAGCCTTTGCCAAATCGCTTTCGGAGTGGTAAGTACTGAGTAAAGCCTCGTCATGCATTTTTTGCCTGGCAATTATTTTTTGCTGTTCAATCCTTAAGGCGGCCAAGCGTGCTTCCATAAGCTGCTGCTCCTTGGATTGGGCTCTTTCTTTTTTATGGACCACCCTGCCCTGGGCATTGAGCCGTTCTTGGCGATACTGGTTAAGTTCGACAGGCACTCTATCGGTAAAAATGGTATTGCCTTGATCATCATCGATGCGATATAGGCCACTAGACTTCTCTTTCTCCGATTGCTGCTTAGTGGTTCTTGCCCAACAACCGTCTTGAACCACAAAAGCGCTGGCAAGCCAAGAAATAGCAACCAACAATCCTAATCGTGCGGCCCTCATAAAAACAGCCAACATAGCATTACCCTTGCAGACGGCTTGGTTTTGAAAAAAACGTCGCTGGTACATTGTTAAGGTTCCCAACCGCTATAGTGCCAATAAAAGATAGCCGTCCCGCTCAACTCAATAAACTTGCCAACTGTTGCAAAGGTGGCAACACCACCATTTTCGCCAGTTGCAGAAACAACAAAACCACTAATGGCGAGAGATCCAACCCACCCAAAGCTGGGATCATTTTGCGCGCCACCGACAATAACGGCTCGGTAAGACTGACCAGTATAGCTGTTGCCGCATCAAATGCCCCTGGGTTAACCCAACTTAGCAACGCCCTGGCAAACACGGCAAATACAAAAACATTAATAAACAGCGACACCAAATCCGCAAAGGACACCACAACCAACGTGCCTACGCCAACGGCCACACCTTGCAACCTTAAGATAAAGAAGTTGGTCAACATCTGTAAGACTAAAATCAACAGCACAGAGGAGCTATCTATTTTTCCGACGGGCGGGACAAACCTACGCAAAAACCGTAGCGGTGAATGAGTTATCTTGACCAGGAATTGGGAGATGGGGTTGTGGTACGGGGCACCACACCACTGTAAAAGAAATCGCAACAATAAGGCCAAAATATACAGGGAAGCCACGCTATCAATGACAAATATGACAGGATTGGCCAAGTAATTGAAATCCATTAGTTTTTCTCCTCTAATTGGGACAGTTCCACAGATCGGTTTCGGGCGGCTTGCAAGGCTCTGGCCACTAAACCAATAAAATCGCTTTGTTCAAATACTTCTATGGCTTGCTGCGTAGTACCGCCCGGCGAAGTCACCCGCTGGCGCAATTGCCGGGGCGATTCAGACGATTCCAAGGCGATTTTAGCGGCTCCTAGAGCCGTTTGCTGAACCAGCAAACGGGCCGTTTGCTGGTCTAAACCCAACGCCTGGGCAGATTTTTCCATCGCCTCCATTAGCAAAAAATAATAGGCTGGCCCGCTACCCGAAACGGCAGTGACCGTATCCAAATCGGCCTCGTCTTGGACCCAAAGCGAAATGCCGACTGCACGCATGATATTTTCCGCCAAATCCATTTGCGGTTCAGAAACATTAGCATTGGCATGCAACGCAGTGGCGCCGGTCAAAACCAAAGCCGGGGTATTGGGCATACAACGCACTATTGCTATCCCCTCGCCCAACCATCGACTGAGACTTCTTTGACTGACACCTGCGGCGATGGAAACCACCAAGGGATTTTTTTGCCGGATCAATGCCACTAGGCCCTCGGCCACCGCTTGCAATTGCTGTGGTTTAACCGCCAGCACCACCACATCGACGGCATCGATGAGTTCCCCGTTACTGCAAGTAGTGTTTACCGGTAATTTGGCTGACAATGCCGCCAGCACCTCAGGATTAATATCGGACACCCAAATCTGCTCCGGGGCATGTCCGCTTGCGATCAACCCGCTTATTAAACTGAAAGCCATATTTCCGCCCCCAATAAAACCAATTTTCTGTGTTTTCATAGTATGCTTATCCGTTGCTGATAAAAGTATTCTAACCCATATGGCGTCAAGACCATCAATCTCAAGATGGCTCTCCCAGATCAACCTGTTTTTTGCCCCAAACTCGTTTTATGGCCATGATTGAGACCATTTATATCGAGGAATCCATTCGCCATCACCCGCGCACCCGAACTATCTTAAGCCGTTTTTCAAAAGCCAGGCGGTGCAGTTGAACACGGTATGTTGGAAATCGCCGCCGTCATGGCCATAGCGGTCGATGATGCAATGGGATGCAGACAGTCCGCCGCATAACAGCCCTAAACCGACCGCCTCACATTGACTATTGATGCACTGCTTAATCATTCGAACCCTTAACTTTAAGGAAAAACCATGCTTAGATTATTTGATATTGAAAACGGTAAACTCAAGGAACGCAACATTACCGACAATCCTTTAAATCAACTGGATTCCGTCGTTTGGATCGACGCCCACGACCCTAGCGAAGAAGAACGGCGGCATCTGCAAGCGTTTTTAAGGATAGACTTGCCGGAATCGGAAGAGGTCGCAGAAATCGAATCCTCGGCGCGTTATTTTGCCGACCCTATCGGCGTCCATGTCCGGTCCCTTTTCTTGGCCCAAAGCGAAGGCCGCCACCACACGACCACGGTGGCTTTTATTTTGCAGAAGGAGCGGTTGGTCACTTTTCATGAGGAGGCCCTAGCCGATTTTAGGTTGCTGAGGATGCGGGCGCGGCGCGGACAAGTGGAAACCCACAATCCCCAAGAATTGCTGGTCACCATTTTTGAGCAAAAAGTGGAAAACCTGGCCGACAATCTGGAAGACATCCACCGAAAATTAGAGGACGTCAGTTATTTGGTGTTGGAGGAAATTGACTCCGATTTAGAGGATGCCATCGACCAACTGGCCAAGTTAGAGGATGACAACGGAAAAATCCGCTTATGTCTGATGGACACCCAACGCTCGGTCGCCTTCCTCCAGCGGCATTTGCGCAGCCAGCCGGAATTGCAGGAAATTTCCCGGGAAATTATGCGCGATGTGGACACGCTGATGACCCATACCGCGTTTTTGTTTGACAAAATCAACTTTTTGATGGATTCGACCCAAGGTTTTATCAACATAGCCCAGAATAAAATCATCAAAATCTTTTCCATTGCCGCCGTGGTGTTCCTGCCGCCCACTTTGGTCGCCAGCATTTACGGCATGAATTTTAAGTACATGCCCGAGTTGGATTGGCTCATCGGTTATCCTTCGGCATTGCTATTGATGCTGCTGTCCGGGGTTGCACCCTATTGGGTTTTTAAGCGCAAGGGCTGGTTGTAAACGCTGTTTGGCCATTCGGTACGGCTTGAAGTGGGTATGCGACCCGTCAACAGGCCAACCTTAATACGGCGACTCCCAGGTTGGCTATCGCCAGAAAAATGCCCCTCCCGGCGTATCAACCGCTTTATTTCATGGTGCAACCCCATGATTTCTTGATGCACCTGGTCAAAATGCGGGGGAACTTGTGCAAAGCGTTTGTCGATTTGCTTGAAGCCTTCTTGCATCCATTCCCGTTGATGCTGTGCTCGCGCCAATCCCATTCATAGCGCACGTTGGCATTCAAGGTTTCTGGCCGCCCGGCGTTCGCCTGGTTGCTTAGTGGCTGGATTTGTTCGCTGTCTTCTTGGGCTAATGCCATAAGCTATCCGAGCCTTAAGCCATTGCCTTATTAACCGATTTCTATGAACGCTTTTAACAGAGAAGCCGTGTTGGCCATGCCCATGTGGAGATTTTGTTCAATTTCCGCCATGCTGATTTCGCCGTCGCCTTCGCCTTTGCCTGCCGCCCAGTTGGCAACCACCGCTATGGCCGCATAATCCATTGCCAACTCCCGGGCTAGCGCCGCTTCCGGCATGCCGGTCATACCCACTACGTCACAACCGTCCCGCTCCATACGCTTGATTTCGGCTATCGTTTCCAGCCGCGGTCCTTGGGTACAGCCATAAGTGCCGCTGGGCGTGACGCTGACACCGACTTTTGCCGCCGCATTGATCAGTTTTTCGCGTAACCTTGACGTGTAAGGCCAAGTGAAATCGATATGGGTCAATGGCAAATCCCCGTCCGCAAAAAAGGTATGTTTGCGGCCATG
>DBNZ01000027.1:8968-20813 GCA_002299495.1 Methylococcaceae bacterium UBA659 | reverse complement strand
AGCTGCTTTAATCCCCAAATGTTGGCGCGGTAATTGATTTCATGCGGGGCCAGCGTATGGGGATTGCCATGACGGGCGAGGAAAACCACGGCCTTGCCATTGAACTCACCGACCACATATGCGGCCGACGGCGACCCGAAAGGGGTGTTGATGCGTTCATGCTTGAGCGAGGATAAATTACTCAGCTGCGTCAAGCCGGTACCACCGATAATAGCCAACTGCGTCATGGCATTTTTCCTGTTTCTTGGCAGGCATAGATGCCCGCCACATTGCGTAAATAACCTTTGTAATCCATACCATAACCAAACAAATAGCGGTCAGGGGCTTGCAAACCGACAAAATCGGCCGCTATGGGCTTAGCCACGGACAGCATCTTATCGATCAAGACCGCGCTGTAGACGGAGTCCGCCCCCTGCGCCAAACAATAGTTATGGACGGCTGCTAAGGTGATGCCGGCATCCAGCACATCATCAACGATCAGCACCGTCCGGCCCGACAATGGCGTGGCCGGCACCGCCAGCCAAGCGACGTCACCGCCGTTGGTTTGGTTCTGGTACCGGCTGGCGTTGATCGAATCCAAATTTAACGGCATGTCTAAACGGGTGAGCAGTTTTCCTGCCACGACGATACCGCCGTTTACCGCACAAATCACCAGCAGATTAACGCCCTGCAATTGCCGGTTAATGGCGGTGGCCATGGTATCTAAAGCCGCTTCTACGGCCTGTTCGCCATAAAGCAATTCAGCGCCGGACCGAACCCGTTCGATTTCTTCAAGCATGGGTTTCTGCCAGCTGATTGATAAGGCTTGCAGAATGCAGCCACCGCTCCGTCTGCATCAGTTGTTTCCGGCTGTAGGTCGCCTGGCCTTGCATGGCCATTAACCGCCGCTGCCGAACCGGGCTTTCGGCCACCGGTATCGCTTCTAACACGGCGGCAGCAGCGGCGGGATTGTTGCACACCAACACCATATCGCAACCGGCTTGTTGAGCCAACCGCGCCCGTTCCCTAAAGTCCCCAACCGCGGCCGCTCCCGCCATGCTCAGGTCATCGCTGAAAACAGCGCCATCAAACCCGAATTCGCCGCGTAAAACCTGCTGTATCCAAAACGGCGAAAAGCCGGCCGGCATTGGGTCAATGTTTGGATAAACCACATGGGCTGGCATGACGCCTTCCAAGCCTTCGTGGATCAATTGCCGGAAGGGTTGCAAGTCCTTGTCACGCAATGCCTGCAAATCCCGGTCATCCTCGGGCAGCGTCAAATGCGAATCTAAGGCGACCCCGCCGTGGCCGGGAAAATGCTTCCCGGTGGCAGCCATACCTGCCGCCTTCATGCCTTTGCGAAAATGGCTGGCCAACTGGCTGACCAAGGCGGCATCCGTGGCGAAAGAGCGGTCAGCGATAATTTCACTCACACCGCAATCGACATCCAGCACCGGTGCAAAACTGAAATCGACGCCCACAGCCAGCAATTCAGCCGCCATCAACCAACCGGCCGACTCCGCCAGCTCCGGTGCCTTGGCATAAAATGCAGCCGGTGGCAGACGGGTAAAACCGTTTTGGAACCGCTGTACCCTGCCGCCCTCCTGATCCACCGCGATCAGCAGGGTGCCATTGCGCTCCCTGCGGATGGCGCCGATCAATTCAAGGACTTGCCCCGGTTCTTGGTAGTTACGCGCAAACAAGATCACCGCCCCCGTATTCGGGTGCTTGATCATTTCCCGCTCATCCTCTGTCAAAGCCCATCCCGCCACATCCAACATGACCGGGCCAATAGGTAAAGGTGTGTTCATGATTTTTATATGTTTGAGAATAAACCGGTCGGACTGCTCAACGACAGGACGTTCACTTGATCCCGCCTATCGACAAAATAACTGTTGCCCGGCATCTTTTTCGCCTGTTTTTTGGCACCTGCCGCTAAATCCGAAAGTTCTACATGGGAATGGCATTGACCCGTCATGGACGTGTCAACCAAGCCGATTGATAAACTAATCAGGGGGAAAAAACACTTTTCCCCTGACCTGCCTTCGGCAAAAATACCGCCTTGTTGCCGGTCTTTTTCATGGTAATGGCTAGGCACAGTGGCTGCAAATGCCTCCAGAATGTTTTCGCATAAGCACCGCCAGTCGGTACTGAAAAACACCACAATAAAATCATCACCGCCAATATGACCCACCATGCCTATGTCGTTGGTGACATATCGGGTCAGGATTTCCGCCACCGACCTGATGATGTTGTCGCCGGCATTGTAACCATAAACATCGTTAAACGGCTTGAAATTATCCAGATCAAAATAACCGACCACAAACGGCCGCGCTGCCGTCAATAATTCATCGATGCAATGGTTGACCGGCACGCTACCCGGCAATAGCGTCAAAGGATTGGCATAACGGGCATACTGGACTTGTTGCCGGGTGATTTCAGCCAATAATTCCAACACCGTGGCCACGCCCACATAGGCGTTATCGCGGGTGATGATAAAAGCCCCGCCTTGGTCCAACGCGGTTGCAATCAACAAATCGCTCACGAGTTGTATCGGCGTATTATGGGCGATGCATAAAGGGGGGTTGTCCACAAACCGGCCAATGGCTTTTTTTCCATGCAGCTCAATTCCGTACCTGCCGGCGAACAACTGGCATAAGAATTGTTCGCGAAAGACAATGCCATTGGCGACCCCATTTTCAACCAGCGGCAAGATACGCAACTCCGGCACCGTTTGAAACAAGCGCATCACTTCGCTGACCTTGGTACCCGGGGCAACAGGCGGGATATACCTGGCGATGTCCGCCGCTATCAGGGTGCTTAGTTGGCCGTAAAAATAACTGTCCGGTTTTTTTGCAAACAGCTCCGGAGCCAATTTCGCCACCGGCACCGCCGCAGGCCTGCCAAAATAATAGCCTTGGGCGTGGTTAATGCCTATGTCAGTCACCGCCTTATATTCGCTTTCCGTCTCCACGCCTTCGGCAATGATGACGCAGTTCAAGGCATTGGCGATATTTTGGATGGAACGGACAAAATTGTATTTGACCAAGTCCTTATCCAGGCCACTGATGAAATGCCGGTCAATTTTGACATAATCCGGCAACAGTTCTGACCATAACCTTAACCCGGAATAACCGCAGCCCAGGTCATCAATGGCGATTTTGAAACCCATCAGGCGATAATGGAGCACTGCGTCAAACATGACGGAATAATCGTTGTTCGGATAGTGTTCCGTCAACTCAATGACGATGCGTGACGGGTCAACGCGATGCTGCTTGAGTAACTTCAGCATCACGTTGTTTTTATAATCGGGTTGCAAAAAAAACGAAGGGCTGATATTCAGGAACAGCTTTGCCTTAAGCTTTAATTTCGCATACTTGGCAATCGACAGTTCACGGCAAATAAACTCCAATTGGCCCAGCAGGTTAAAGCGTTCCGCGACGCTGAACAACGCCCCTGGGCTGCACAATGGGTTGTCGGAGGGGCCACGGATGAGGGCTTCATAACCAATTATCCGCTTCTGGCTTAAGGATACGATGGGCTGGAAGAATGGGGTCAATTGCCTATATTTTAGGATCTTGACCAACTCTTCGCCTAAAGCGGTAGAATTCATGGCGGCATGTTGGGCATCAATATTGTCCACTGATTTTAGACGATATTAGCCAAACCCGCAGGCGAACAGGCGAATTGACGCCACCCGGCTTTATCAGGGCATTCAGAACAAGCCCAATTGCAGCTTGGCAACTTCCGACATCATTTCCTGCGACCAAGGCGGATCTAAGACCACTTCCACATCAACGGCATGAACTCCGGGTAAAGCCCGGACACCCCTTTCAACATCGCCTTGGATCACAGGCCCCATACCGCAGCCGGGCGCGGTCAAGGTCATTTGGATATGGACATCATGCTGGTGCTCCGCCACCGGTTCGACGCGGCATTGGTAAACCAGGCCCAAGTCGACAATATTCACCGGAATTTCCGGATCGTAAACGGTTTTCATCACCTCCCAGCAGTTCTTTTCGATGGCTTCGGCATCGGTTTCCGTCACCAAGGTCTGCAAGGCGCGTGATTCTTTACCCAAGGCATCGGCATCGCCGCCGGCAATCCGCACCATGTGTCCGTAATCGGTGATCACCGTAAAATTATCGCCCAACGCTTGATGCAAAGTGACCCGCTCACCCTCGCGGAGCATCCCGGCGGCACCGTCGGGAATGGTGATGATGTCGACATCTCTGGTCAGGGTCAGGGTTTCTCGTTCTGTCATAGTCAATAATCGCTGGTTACCAATGAAAAACTACGCGCGTCAATAATTTGGCCTGTCCCGCCAACGCTTTGAGCGCCAAAAAGATAAAGGTAAGCCGGGGCTAAATCCTCCATTTTAGATAACTTGGACTTGTCCTCCGCTGGATAAGCACGCCTTCGCAACGGCGTATCAACCGGCCCTGGCACCAGCACATTAACCCTGACCCGTTGCCCGGACGCCAGCTCTTCGGCCAGGATTTTGGCATAACCTTCAAGGGCTATTTTGCTGACCCCATAGACGCCCGCATAAGCCGGCGCTTGCCGCACATAAGAATCCGACGTGAACACAATCGAAGCATGCGGGCTTTTTTGCAGCACCGGCAACAACACCCGGGTCAACAAAAACGGGCCATTAAGGTTGACATTCAGACTATGCCCCCAATCCAAGGTGCTGACCATAGCCATCGGGCTAAACGCCTTGAACTCCACCGCCGAATGCAGCAGGCCTTGCAACGAACCATAGCGGTCGGCAATGGTGTGGGCCAAATCCTGATAATCGCCTTCACTGGCGCCCGCCAAATCGAACGGATACATAACCGGCTCCGGGGCATGGGCGGCTTTGATGGCATCATAAACAGCCTCCAGCTTGGCGATGGCATGGTCCAGCAAGACGATATGGGCGCCCTGTTTGGCCAACGCCAAAGCGGCCATGCCACCCAAACCACCGCCCGCCCCGGTGACTAAAATAACTTGATGAGTTAACAGCATAAGGCGGACCTGATCCAAGCGGACAAATGGCTTGGCGATGCAATCAAGGCATCGGCACCCCAAGTCTCCGGGTCATCGGTCGGTTTCAGGTAACCGTACACCGCGGCCAAGGCCTTCATTTGCACGGACTTACCCGCCACAATGTCATGGCTGGCATCGCCGATATAGACACATTCTTGAGGCTCCACCCCCGCTTGCCGGCACGCCGCCAGCATGGGTTCCGGATGCGGTTTAGGCTTGCCTGCGGTGTCGCCGCTGATGATGCAGGCAGCCCGTTGGGTCAAATTCATAGCGTCCATCAATGGCAGGGTAAAGCGTTCGCGCTTATTGGTGACCACGCCCCATTTCAAGCCTGCCGCTTCTATCATCTCAAGCACGTCCGGCATTCCTTGGAAAAACTGGCTGTGTGCGGCGATATTTTGTTGGTAAAGGTCAAGCATCAGGGCTAAAACCTCGGCTTGTTGGCTGTCGGGCAAAGCCACTGGTTGGCTGGCCTTAATCATCGCGGACGCCCCATAAGAAATCAGCGGCCTGAGCGTTTTCTCATCCAGGGTCGCCAGCCGGTGGGCTTGTAACGCCCGGTTCAAGCAAGCAAGCAAATCCGGCGCCGTATCCACCAACGTGCCATCCAAATCAAACAAAACGCAGGAAAGTTTAAAGTTTGCCGACATGGAGGCTATCACTCGGGACGGCTAAAAACGGCAAGATAATTGACATCGATATCATTGCCCAAATAAAACTGTTTATGCAACGGGTTGTATTCAATACCGACCATGCCTAGCAAGTGCAACCCGGCTTGCCGCGCCGATTGGCACAACTCCGATGGCTTGATGAAAGTTTTATAATCGTGCGTCCCCTGCGGCAACATGTGCAGTACATGTTCGGCGGCCAGAATGGCCAGCAGATAGGCCTTCGCTTTTCGGTTCAAGGTCGAAAAAAACACCAGCCCCCCGGGTTTGACCAGCTGCGAACACGCCTGGATAATGGCCGCAGGATCTGGGACATGTTCCAACATTTCCATACAGGTGACCACATCAAAACCAGCCGGCTGCCGTTCTGCCAGCTCTTCGGCGCTCATTTTTTGATAATGCACCTCGACCCCGGCTTCCAAGCTGTGCAAATCGGCGACATCCACCAACTCCCCGCTCAAATCGATACCCAAGGCATCGGCGCCCTGCCTGGCCAATGCCTCCGTTAAAATGCCGCCGCCGCAACCGACATCGGCCACCCGTTTTCCGGAAATATCCACATAGCGGCTTATGAATTCCATACGCAATGGGTTAATTTCGTGCAAGGTCTTAAACTCGCCCTGAACGTCCCACCAGTGTTCAGCCATGGAAGCAAATTTTTTGATTTCGTGTAGGTGCACATTTTCCGTCGCTGCCATCATGATCGGCCTGTTGATTTTAAATCCCATAGTTTACTGCATCAGTAGGTTTTTACTAGCCTGCCTTTAAGAAAGCAACCCGAGTATCTGGAAAAACCCATCATGGCAAAAAAGAAAGATTTATAGACAAACGGCCATGAAAAGGTAAAATTTGAAGGTTTTTTACACCCTAAACAAAAGCCAACAACGGGCAAATAAATGGCGACAATTACCCTAATCAACGGTCCCAATCTTAATTTATTAGGGCAACGCGAACCCGCCCTTTACGGCAACCTCACCCTTGCGGACATCCACGCCCTTATCGCACCGCAAGCGACCGCGTTAAACATCGCCTTAGAATTTCTCCAAAGTAACGCCGAACACGAAATAATCGGACATATTCATGCCGCGTACCAAAAAGGCAATGAGTTTATTATCATAAACCCGGCCGCATTCACCCATACCAGCGTCGCGATCCGGGACGCCCTATTGGCAACCAAAATCCCGTTCATAGAAGTGCATTTATCCAATATCTATGCACGCGAGTCTTTTAGGAAACACTCTTATTTTTCCGACATTGCTGCAGGCGTAATCTCCGGATTTGGCGCCATTGGCTACACCCTGGCTTTACAAGCCGCACACCAGATTTTAGCTAAGAGACCTTAAACCATGGACACCAGACATATCAAAAAACTCATTGACATCATCCAAGCATCCGATGTGGGCGAAATTGAAATTAAAGACGGCGAACAAAGCATCCGGATCAGCCGTTACTCCAAATCACCTCCGGCCACCTCTCAAGTCTATGCGCCGACAGCCGCCCCGGTTTCACCCATTCCCGTATCGTTTAATTCGGATGAAGCCATAAAAGGCCATGTTGTCAAGTCACCCATGGTCGGCACTTTCTACCGCTCCGCCAACCCCACTTCCAAACCATTTGTCGATCTCGGGCATTCCGTGCAAGCGGGCGACACCTTGTGCATTATCGAAGCCATGAAAATCCTCAACCAAATCGAGGCGGACAAAAGCGGTGCTATCAGCAAAATATTGGTGGAAAATGGCGAGCCGGTGGAATACGGGCAAGCCTTGTTTATCATCGTATAACAATAAAATAACTGATGTTACGCAGAAATTAATTTTTTCCACAAGATACAGTATTTCAACATGGAAATTTCCCACCGTATCGAGTGGCTCTGCGTAATCAGTAAAATAACAACAACAAGCTGAGGAGAGGGATTCATGTTCGACAAAATTGTCATTGCCAACCGCGGTGAAATCGCCCTGCGGATTTTGCGCGCTTGCCGGGAATTAGGTATCAAGGTGGTCGCCGTCCATTCCGAAGCCGACCGCGACCTTAAGCATGTCCGCTTAGCCGATGAATCGGTCTGCATCGGACCCGCCCCATCCGTCGATAGCTACCTGAACATCCCCGCCATCATCAGCGCGGCCGAGGTGACCGACGCCGAAGCCATCCATCCAGGCTATGGGTTCCTGTCAGAAAATGCCGATTTCGCCGAAAAAGTCAAACAAAGCGGTTTTGTCTTCATTGGCCCTAACGCCGACACCATCCGCATGATGGGGGATAAAATTTCCGCCAAAAACGCCATGCTGGCCGCCGGCATCCCTTGTGTGCCCGGCAATAACGACCCCCTGTCCGACGACAACAAAAAAAACCTGGAACTGGCGCAAGAAATCGGCTACCCGGTCATCATCAAAGCTGCGGGCGGCGGCGGTGGCCGTGGCATGCGCACCGTCCACACGGAGGCGGCGCTGATCAACGCCATTGCCATGACCCAGGCGGAAGCCGGCTCGGCTTTTGGCAACCCGACCGTCTACATGGAAAAATTCCTGGAAAACCCCCGCCATATTGAATTCCAGGTGATGGCGGACAGCCACGGCAACGCCATCCACTTAGGCGAACGCGATTGCTCCATGCAGCGCCGCCATCAAAAAGTCGTGGAAGAGGCACCCGCCCCTGGCATCACCGAAGCACAACGCCAATTAATTGGCGAACGCTGTGCTAAAGCCTGTACCGACATCGGTTACCTAGGCGCTGGCACCTTCGAATTCCTTTATGAAAACGGTGAGTTTTATTTCATCGAAATGAACACCCGGATCCAAGTGGAGCATCCGGTCACCGAAATGGTCACCCACTTTGATATCGTCAAGGAACAATTTCGCATCGCCGCCGGCCTGCCGTTGTCCATCAGCCAAGAACAAGTAAAAATGCAAGGCCACGCCATCGAGTGCCGAATTAACGCCGAAGACCCGCGCACCTTCATGCCTTGCCCCGGACTCATCAAACAGTTCCACATGCCCGGCGGCCCGGGCATCCGTTGCGAGACGCATATCTACAACGGCTACAAAGTGCCGCCTTACTACGACTCCATGATCGGCAAGCTGATCGCCCACGGCGAAACCCGCCACAGTGCCATCGCACGCATGAACAACGCCCTCAACGAAATCATTATCGACGGCATCAAGACCAATATCCCATTGCAGCAGGACATCATGAACGACAGCGCCTTCGCCGCGGGCGGACAAAACATCCATTATTTGGAGAAGAAATTGGGCATTTACTGATGCGCCATGCTCTCACATCGTTTCAAAGCCATCCAACCAAAAACCCCCATTGGGAACGTATTTCAAAAGGGTCACTAGCGGTTCGAGTGCCACGACTTGATTGAGCAGAGGTGTAGACCCAACGTTTCACCTCCCTGTGAAACACGTTCTTAGGGCCACGGGACTTTGCCGTGGCTCGCCATCATCCACCTAACACCCACCTTAGCCCATGACCTGGCAGCAAATCTCCGTGATCACCGACGCACAAACCGCCCCGCTAATGGCCGACTGGTTCGAGTCATTAGGTGCGGTCTCGGTCACTTACCTGGATGCGGAAGACGAAGCGGTATACGAACCCGCCATTGGCGAAACCAAAATCTGGAAACAAACCCAAGTCGTCGCGCTTTATGAGCTGAACGTGGACCCGGATGTAATCAAGTCCAAGCTGCTTGAGCAATGGGAACCCCACCAATACCACGGCTGGCAGGCCGGTCAACTGCAAGACCAAGCCTGGGAACGCGCCTGGATGGAGCATTACCGACCGATGAAATTTGCCGACCGGCTTTGGGTCTGCCCCAGCGGTCAAGCACAAAGCGAACCTGGCACCGTTTGCTTGACCCTTGACCCAGGGCTTGCCTTTGGCACCGGCACCCATCCAACCACTGCACTATGCCTGGAATGGCTGTCCGGACATGACTTAAGCGGCAAAACCGTGGTTGATTACGGTTGCGGCTCCGGGATACTGGCGATTGCCGCCGTCTTGCTGGGTGCTAGAGCCGCCTACGCGGTAGACATAGACCCGCAGGCCCTCACCGCAACCGAAGACAATGCCCGCAAAAACAGCGTCCAAGACAAAATTACTTGTTATTTTCCGGCACAGTTGCCGCCCATACCAGCCGATCTGGTATTCGCCAACATCCTCGCCAAGCCCTTGATCGAACTAAAAAAACAAATCACAAGCTTGGTCGCGTCCAACGGTCAATTGGTACTGTCCGGCATTTTGCGCGAACAAGGCGATGATGTGATGGCCGCCTATCAACCCGACCTTCATTTCGCCCCGCCCATCCAACGGGAAGACTGGCTTTGCCTTGCTGGAAAACGTATGCTTTAGAACAATCCCGACAAAACGGGAAAACTATGCGCTTAAAAACCGCCTTTCAGAACGTGTTTTACGAGTGCAAGGCGCACGGAGCGTATCACCTGCGCGTACTGGACGTACCCGAGGATTTCCTTAAGTCTGTTGCGATGGCAGTGCACCGCGCAACGTCAACCATCAAACCGCGTAGCCGCTGTTAAAACACGTTCTCAGGCCACTAATAACCCATTGGTATCCACCATGACTGAAGCAACCATCATCCCCCGGAAAATCACCAACCAATTACTGCACCTAGCACAACTGGCTCCAGACCATGAAGTCTGCGGTTTGCTAGGCGGCCAGCACGGCCTGCCAACCTCATGCTATCCCGTGGACAACGCCGCCGCAAACCCCGCGCAACAATTTTTACTCGATGCCGAAGGACAGATCGCCGCCATGAAAACCATGCGCGAGCGGGGCGAAGAGCTGTTTGCCATCTACCATTCCCATCCCAACGCCCCGGCCACGCCCTCCGCTAGGGACCTGCAACAAGCCGCCTACCCAGACGCGCTATACCTGATTGTCTCCCTAAAAACCAAGGGTTTGTTGGAAATGCGCGGGTTTAAAATCAACCCCCTGGGCTGCGAAGAAATCCCGTTGCTATTAGGCGAACACTAACCACACCCGCCACAAACGTGGCGCATAGTTTTCCCGCACCCTCCCCCGTTAACCCCAATGTTACCCGCCCCCAATGGCACAGCCCAACGCCCACACGCCTATGATGCAGCAATACCTCGGCATCAAGGCACAGTATTCTGACACGTTGCTGTTCTACCGTATGGGCGATTTCTACGAACTGTTTTTTGACGACGCGAAAAAAGCCGCCCAGTTATTGGACATCACCCTGACCAGCCGCGGCCAGTCGGCAGGGCAACCGATTGCGATGGCCGGAGTCCCCTGCCATGCCGCCGAAAACTACATCGCCCGCTTGTTGCGGCTGGGTCAGTCCATCGCCATTTGTGAGCAAATCGGCGACCCCGCCACCAGCAAAGGCCCGGTAGCACGCAAGGTGGTGCGCATCGTCACGCCCGCCACCGTCACCGACGAGGCCTTGCTGGAAGACCGCAGGGACAACTTTCTGGTGGCCATTGCTACGGCAACCGCAGCCTCCCTGTTTGGCATCGCCTGCTTGGACTTAGGCAGTGGCCGCTTCAGCGTGCAACAAACCGACAGCTTTGACCATCTGCTCAGTGAAATCGCCCGCCTGAATCCGGCCGAACTCCTGTACCGCGAAGACCAACCGCTGCCCGCCGGCCTAAAGCAACGCAGCGGCCTGTGCCGCCGCCCGCCCTGGCATTTTGACCCTGACAGCGCCCGGCAACAGGTACTGCAACAATTCCATGTGCTCGATTTGCAGGGCTATGGCTGCGACCATCTGCCGGCCGCCATCGCCGCCGCGGGCGCGTTGCTGCAATATGTCAAGGACACCCAACAAACCGCGTTGCCGCATATCCAAGGCATCCGCGTTGAAAGCAGCGCCGATGGCATTCTGCTCGACGCCGCCAGCCGCCGCAATCTGGAGCTGGATTTTCACCCGTCCGGCCAAAACCAGTTCACGCTGCTGGGCGTGTTGGACCAGACCGCGACGGCGATGGGCGGGCGCTGCCTGCGCCGCTGGCTGAACCGACCCTTGCGTGACCAGACCGTGCTAAGCCAGCGCTACGCCGCCATTGACCGCTTGCTGCAACACCGGTTGTACCGCGATTTACACGACTGCCTAAAACACGTCGGCGATGTGGAACGCATCAGTTCACGCATCGCCCTGAAATCCGCCCGCCCCCGCGACTTGCTGG
>DBNZ01000027.1:6965-8590 GCA_002299495.1 Methylococcaceae bacterium UBA659 | reverse complement strand
CAACGACATCCCGTTACTGACCGACATAACGGCGCAAATCGGCGAACACCCCGCTTTAGTGGACTTGCTGAACCGCGCCATCATAGCCAACCCGCCGACGCTAATCCGCGACGGCGGCGTCATCGCCCCTGGCTACCATGCCGAACTGGACGAACTACGCAACCTAAGCCAGCATGCCGACCACTATCTAACCGAACTGGAACAGCGCGAAAAAGCCGCGACCGGCATCGCCAACCTCAAAGTCAATTACAACCGCGTACACGGCTATTACATCGAAATTTCGCGCCTTAACGCCGACAAAACCCCCGCCCACTACCGGCGCAAGCAAACCCTGAAAGGCGCGGAACGCTACATCACCGAGGAACTGAAAGCCTTTGAAGACAAGGTATTGAGTGCGCGCGAGAAATCACTCAGCTTTGAAAAAGCCTTGTATGAACAATTGCTGGAGATTCTCGGCGCAGCCGTTCCGGTCTTGCAACATTGCGCCGCCGCGTTGGCGGAATTGGACGTGTTGGTGAATTTTGCCGAACGCGCCGACAGTTTAAACCTGACCGCGCCGGTGTTAAGCCAACAACCCGGCATCCACATCGAAGCCGGCCGCCATCCGGTGGTCGAACAAGTCAGCGAGCTACCGTTCGTCGCCAACGACCTCAAGCTATCCGACCAGCGGCGCATGCTCATCATCACCGGCCCGAACATGGGCGGCAAATCCACCTACATGCGCCAGGCCGCGCTGATCGTGATCCTAGCGCATATCGGCTGCTACGTCCCGGCCCAGGCCGCGACCATCGGGCCGGTCGACAAAATCTTCACCCGTATCGGCGCCTCCGACGACCTCGCCAGCGGCCGCTCCACCTTCATGGTAGAAATGTCAGAAACCGCCAACATCCTCAACAACGCCACTGCCAACAGCTTAGTTCTGATGGACGAAATCGGCCGCGGCACCAGCACCTTCGACGGCCTGTCGCTGGCCTGGGCCTGCGCCAGTCATCTGGCCAAGCAAGTCAAAGCCTTCACCTTGTTCGCGACGCATTATTTTGAACTCACCACGCTGGCCGACGAACACAAAGCCATCCACAACGTGCATCTGGACGCGATAGAACACGGCGACAAAATCATCTTCCTGCATACCGTCAAAGACGGCCCGGCCAGCCAAAGCTACGGCCTGCAAGTGGCCGCCCTGGCCGGCGTACCGTGCGCCGTCATAGACCAGGCCAAAGCCAAATTGCAGCAACTGGAAAACCACGCCTACCTAACCCAACAAGCCGAAACCGGCGTCAACCAACTGGACTTGTTCAGCACCAACGCATGCCACCCGGCGGTTTGTTTGCTGGAGCAGAGCCACCCAGACGAGTTAAGCCCCAGGCAGGCGTTGGCGTTGGTTTATCGCTTGAAGGGGATGGTCGAGTGAGATGTTTGGCATATGCGAAAGCAAGGGTTTGTGGGCATAACCACCTTGCCAGCACAGAGCCACAGGTTGGGGTGAGCAACGCACCCCACTCTTTTCAACCCAGCCTATCAAGGCACTACACCGTACTCCGCACCGGTGAGCTTTTTCGTTAGGCAGGCGAGCCAAATCAAATGTCGCCAGACCAACCCGGCTATCGCCCCACCCACGCAGAGCG
>DBNZ01000027.1:5409-6573 GCA_002299495.1 Methylococcaceae bacterium UBA659 | reverse complement strand
AACCGGTTTTTATTAGCTCATTCCGACATACCCTAAGATGTTTTTGTTTTCTCAGGCAGCGCTGTTACTGGCCAATCTCCGCTTGGCCACCTAACCATTCCCTAGCATGTTGGTCGGCGCCTGACGGCAACCGGATCGGGTTGCCATTAATCCAGGCGGCTATGTCTTTCCAGGCGATGTGCGCTTTCAGGTCGCGTAGCAACATGTGGTGGCCTTGCGGGTATACCGCCACGGTCTTGTCCGCTGCGCCCGCCGCGAGCAATTGCCGCAGGAACTGGGCCGTCGGCTTCTTAGGGATAATTTCGTCTTTCTCGCCGTAAAGAAAGAATAGATTGCCCTGTAGCGACCCGGCACTGTCAAAGGCTAAATCCATCAAATCAACCAACCCATAAAGCGTTTCCACACGCGCTCCTTTGATGACCAGCGGGTCACGGACTAGGGCGCGGAGCATTTCGATGTTATCAGACGCCACCACGTCTATGCCTTTTCCGGTCAAAGTCATCCTCGGCAAGCTGTGCGCCAGCGCCCACAACAAACCGGTTTGATACCACGGCATGGTGGACCTTGCCCATAATGCCGGGGACACCAAAATAGCGCCCGCCACCTCCGGCAAAAGCCCCTGGCTCATGGCCGTGATCACAATCGCAGCGCCCATGCTTTCGCCCAGCAGATAAACCGGAAGGTTCGGGTAACGCTGCTTGACCAACTGGGTAAACACTTGTAAGTCATGGGCATAAGCATCATTACCCGCCCATGAGCCAGGTTTGGGCGCTGCGCCAAACCCGCGTTGGTCATAGGCCAAACAAGCAATCCCTTGGTTGCTTAAATAAGCGCCCGGCATCTCAAAAAAATGACTGTAATCGTTAAACCCGTGCAACGCGACCACGACGGCATGGGGTGCGGTTTTCGGCAGCCACCGCCGCACCGGCAAACCGACGCCGTCCGCAGTGAAAAATACCTTCTCGCGAAGTTGCGCCGTGTTATTTTTCACACCAGGAGGATACATCATGGGCATACAACCACTTACGGTCGATAACAGCAATAAAATACAGGGAATACATTGGATTTTCATCAGGCATCGTGGCTAAAAACGGGTTTTAAACGTGTCGCGAGCGGGTCGCAAGGCGCATGTACTGCGACTGGCTCTCGGCAACTGCTCCTGCG
>DBNZ01000027.1:0-5000 GCA_002299495.1 Methylococcaceae bacterium UBA659 | reverse complement strand
CTTTATGCCCTAGAGGGTATGCACCCATGCAGTCGAGCACCAACGGTGCAAACTTTAAAGAGCCGGATCAGAAGTGGCCGCTTTTAAAACACGTTCTAACATTTTTGGTACTTACTTAAACCGGTAGTGGTTAACATGACCCGTACCTAGTGTGTGCCGATTTTACCGGCTACGCAAACTGCCAAGATGCGGTTGGCCGCCAATTCCAGGAGATTGCACAATGGGGCCGCATGTCCATCCTGAACGTGGCCGGCATCGGCAAGTTCTCCTCCGACCGCGCCATCGCCGAATATTGCAAGGACATTTGGAAAACCTCGCCGGTCAGCATAGCATAAAAGCCTGTATTGTTATGGCTGGCCAGTATGCGTCCACCGCCCCCGCATCGCGCCGGCGGCGGCGCCCCCACAGACTAAGCTCAGCCCGGACTGCGTAACATCCGTCAATTCATAGAGGTTCCCGTTAGTGATTTGCCTCAGTCGCAGTAAAATGCCATGCTAGCAGGCCAGACCTCAAACCATACCAAACGCATGACCCAAAAATCCAAGGCGGGCGTCCGCATTTACCGCCGCCTGCTGACCTATGTGAAACCACACCGCGGGCTGTTTGCCATTAGCATCATCGGCTTCCTGATTTATTCCAGCACCCAGCCGTTGTTCGCCCATTTAGTCACCCAAATCATCGACACCCTGCAAGCCAATAAATCGCGCACAGACATGTACCTGTTGCCTTTGTTTTTCAGTGGCCTGATCATTCTTAGGGGCATAGGCAGTTACTTAGGCAACTACTTCTTGGCAAAAGTCTCGCTTAATGTCATCCACACCTTACGTTTTGAACTGTTTGACAAATACACGCAATTGCCAACCGCCCATTTCGATAGCGAAAACAGCGGTTACATGATTTCCCGGATTACCAACAATGTCGGCGAAGTGGCGAAAGCCACCACCGATTCGGTTCGGAAAACTATTCAAGAAGGCCTGACCGCCTTTGGTTTACTAGGCTATCTGTTTTATTTGAACTGGAAGCTGTCGCTGGTGTTTTTAGTGGTGGCCCCGCTGATCGCTTTGTTGGTCAACTATGTCAGCGAGCGTCTGCGTACGTTAAGCAGGCGCATCCAAGAATCGGTAGGGGAAATGACCCATATCACCTCGGAGCTGGTGACCGGCATCCGGGTAGTGCGTACTTATGGCGGTGAAGAGTATGAACGCGACCGCTTCCTAGGCAGCAGCCTGAACAACCGCCACCAAGCCTTAAAAATGCACCGCACCAGCGCCATCCACAACCAAATCATGCAATTGATCATTGCCGTAGCCTTGTCGGTGCTGATGTATTTAGCCTTGTTTTTTATGGGCCAATCCACTGCGGGTGAGTTTGTCGGTTATTTGACCGCCGCGTTTTTATTACCTAGGCCGTTCAAGCAATTAAGCGATGCCAACAGCGACATCCAACGCGGCATCGCCGCCGCCGACTCCATTTTTGAACTGCTGGACTTATCGGCTGAACAAGATGCAGGCCATTTTGAAACCGCCCGTTGCCAGGGCGCCCTGGAATTTAAAAACCTCAGCTTCCGTTATCCGGGCGCATCCCAACCCGCGCTACAAAACATCAGCCTAAAGGTCGAGCCCGGACAAACCGTCGCCCTAGTGGGCACCTCCGGCGGCGGAAAAAGCACCCTAGTCAATCTGGTGCCGAGGTTCTACCCGCATGACAGCGGGGGCATTTTACTAGACGGAATCGAAATCAACGATTATAAACTGACCAACTTGCGCCAACATATCGGCCTGGTCAGCCAGCAGGTCACTTTGTTCAATGACACGGTCGCCAACAACATCGCTTACGGGGCACTAGCCAATGCCAGCCGCGAAGCCATTGCCAAAGCCGCCGAGGACGCTTACGCCATGCCCTTCATCAACAAGCTGGCGGAGGGTTTGGACACCATGATAGGCGAAAACGGCGTGAAGCTGTCCGGCGGACAACGGCAACGGCTGGCTTTAGCGCGGGCTTTGCTGAAAAACGCCCCGCTGTTAATCTTGGATGAGGCAACCTCCGCGTTGGATACGGAATCCGAACGCCATATCCAGGCCGCCCTGCAAAAAGCCATGCGTAACCGCACCACCTTAGTGATTGCCCATCGCCTGTCCACGGTAGAAAATGCCGATGTGATTTTGGTACTGGATCACGGACGGATCATAGAGCGTGGGCCGCACCAACAGCTTTTGGCCAAAAACGGCGCTTATGCCCGGTTGTACGCCATGCAATTTAACCCGCCCTGCGCCACCCCAAACCCTTTAGCCCCCCTGGCCGGAAACACCTAGCCGCCACCCAACCATAGAACCACAGCGTTGAGAACTTTCCTATCCGAACTTGAACAACACCAAGACATAATGACCCAACTGCCAAAGTGCCATGAGGCTATCACCAAGGCCGGGGATTTATTGCAAGCAACTTTGCGCCACGGCGGCAAGATATTGTTGTGCGGCAACGGTGGCAGCGCCGCCGATTGCCAACATATCGCCGCCGAGTTTGTGGTGCGCTACGAACAACGGCGCAAAGCCCTGCCCGCCATCGCCTTGACCACCGACAGCTCGATTTTGACGGCGCACAGCAACGATTACGAATTTGCCAGCGTCTTTGCCCGCCAAGTCGAAGCCATCGGCCGCAAGGGCGACTGTTTGATCGCCATTTCCACCTCCGGCAACAGCAGCAACATCGTCAAGGCTGCCGAAACCGCACGCAAACAAGGCTTATCCGTCATCGCCCTCACCGGCAGCAACGACGGCGCATTGTTACCGTTTGCGACGGTGGCCGTGCAAGTCCCATCCACCATCACCGCCCGCATCCAAGAGGCGCATATTTTGATCGGCCATTGGTGGTGCGCCCTCATTGAAGACCGGTTCATCGAAGGCCAACTCACCGCAGGAGAATGGTGATGCTAGCCACCCTACCCCCGTTCCACCAAGCCCGTATCCTAGTCATCGGCGATGTCATGCTCGACCGCTATTGGTCAGGGCATGCCGCCCGGATTTCCCCCGAAGCGCCGGTGCCTGTCGTCAATATCAAAAACACCGAAGAGCGCGTCGGCGGGGCAGGTAACGTAGCCTTAAACATCGCCAAACTGGGCGGCCAGGTGACGTTGCTGGGCGTGACCGGCGACGATGACGAAGCCGGACGACTACAAACCATGCTGGAAGACCACAATGTCCAGTGCGATTTCATCGCCGGGCCGTCGCGGCGTACCTTATGCAAATTGCGTATTCTGGCGCAGCACCAACAGTTAATCCGGGTTGATTTTGAAGAACTGCCGCTCTTGTTCGACCAAGACCTTTTATGGGCAAAATTTAACGCGCAATTGCCACCACACGAGGTCGTAGTGTTTTCCGATTATGGCAAGGGCACCCTGGCTAACGTCAAAGACTTAATCCTAGCCGCCCGCCAAGCCGGGCTGAAAACCTTGGTTGACCCCAAAGGCACCGATTTTTCCCGCTATGCCCGGGCGGATATCATCACCCCTAACCTGGCCGAATTTCAGGCAGTGGCCGGGCCTTGGCAAAACGAGCAAGGATTATTGGATAAGGGTCTAGCGCTGCTAGGGCAGCACCAGATCAACTCCTTGCTGCTGACCCGAGGCGAGGCGGGCATGACCCTGATCGCACCCGGCCAGCACCATTCCCTGCCCGCCCAAGCCAAAGACGTGTTTGATGTCACCGGCGCCGGCGATACCGTGATCGCCGTGATGGCCTTAGGCGTAGCGGCGGGCCTGCCGTTGCTGGACGCCATGTCTTTGGCCAATCTATCCGGCGGCATCGTGGTCGGCAAGCTCGGCACATCAACCGTATCCCCTCATGAGCTGGCCCGCGCCATGCACGGCGACCGCGACACCGTTTACGGCACCGTCAGCGAAGACGAACTGGAAAAACTCATCGCCGCCGCCAAAGCCCACGGCGAGCGCATCATCATGACCAACGGCTGTTTCGACCTCCTGCACGCAGGCCACGTCACTTATTTGCAACAAGCCAAGGCCTTAGGCGACCGCCTAATCGTCGCGGTCAATTCCGACGCTTCGGTCAGGCAATTGAAAGGCGAAGACCGCCCTATCAACGGCGTACAACAGCGCATGACCGTACTAGCCGCCCTAGCCTGCGTCGATTGGGTGGTGGAATTCACCGAAGAAACCCCAGAGCGGCTGTATTGCCGCTGGTTGCCGGACGTGATCGTCAAGGGCGGCGATTACCTGCCAGAACAGGTGGCCGGCGCCGATTGTGTGGTCAAAGCGGGCGGCGAAGTAAAAATCCTGCCTTTCGTCGCCGGCCAATCCACCACTAACCTGATCCACAAAGCCCGGGGGAAAGCATGATCATCGTCACCGGCGGCGCCGGTTTTATCGGCAGCAATTTGGTCAAGGCCTTAAACCAGCGCGGCGAACGCGATATTTTGTTGGTCGACAATTTGACCAATGGCCGCAAAATGCACAACATCGCCGACTTAGACATCGCCGACTACCTAGACAAAGACGAATTTATCGGGCGCATCGGGAAATCCAATTTTTCCGGAATCCGCGCCGTATTCCATCAAGGCGCCTGCTCCAGCACCACCGAATGGGATGGCCGCTATGTGATGGCGAACAATTACGACTATTCCAAACGCCTGTTGGACTGGTGCCAAACCCGGTGCGTCCAATTCCTTTACGCCTCGTCTGCCTCGGTTTACGGCAACGGCCAAAAGGGTTTTCGCGTCGACCGTGACTGCGAGCAACCCATCAACATGTACGCCTATGCCAAATTCCAATTTGACCAATATGTGCGCCGAGTTTTGCCGGACGCCGCCAGCCAAATCGCCGGGTTCCGCTATTTCAACGTCTACGGCCCCAGGGAGCAACACAAAGGCGGCATGAGCAGCACGGTTTTCCATTTTAACCGGCAAGTCATTGAACACGGCGTGGCCCGCCTGTTTGAAGGCTGCGACGGCTACGCCAATGGCGAACAACGGCGGGATTTTATCCATGT
>DBNZ01000150.1:5776-7599 GCA_002299495.1 Methylococcaceae bacterium UBA659 | reverse complement strand
ACCACGCCTTCCGCTAAATGGTCTAAAACCCAAGCGAGATGTTGCGGGTCTGTCCTGAACATGGTCGAACACATGCACAAAGTAGGTGACATAAAATGCACCTGTTTGCCTTCCGCCTGAGTTTCTTCAGCCAAACGGTTGACCATATTCAATTCAGTGGCGACCAACCAGCGGGTATTGGCTTCTGCTTCGCGTATGGTTTTTAGGATGTATTCCGTGGAGCCGACGTAATCGGATTTTTGGCACACCTCAAAACAGGCTTCAGGGTGCGCGATGACTTTTGTGTCAGGGTAACGGGTTAAAAATTGATCGATTTGTTCAGGTTTAAAGGCTTGATGGACGGAACAATGCCCTTTCCAAAGAAAAATTTTAGCGTTTTCGATTTCGCTTTTTGTCAATCCGCCCATGGTTTGGGAAAAGTCCCAAGTCACCATTTGAGCCAAAGGAATACCCATGCGGAAACCGGTGTTACGGCCTAGATGCTGGTCGGGGAAAAACAAGACTTTTTCACGTCTGGAAAAACTCCATTCAAGAATTTTTTGGGCGTTCGATGAAGTGCAAACAATGCCTTCGTGTTCACCGCAAAAGGCTTTCAAGTCGGCGGCCGAGTTGATGTAGGTAACGGGGGTGATCGATTTTTCGACATCGAGGATTTGGGACAACTCTTGCCAGCATTGCCGGACTTTAACCAAGTTGGCCATGTCCGCCATGGAGCAACCGGCCGCTAAGTCGGGCAAAATGACGGTTTGTTCCGGGCGTGACAGTATATCGGCCACTTCGGCCATAAAATGGACGCCACAGAATACAATGTATCCGGCGTCCGATTGGGCGGCGTTTCTGGATAGTTTTAGGGAGTCGCCGGTGAAGTCGGCATGTTTGAACACTTCATCGCGTTGATAGTGATGGCCTAGAATAACCAGTCGTTTACCCAGCTGTTTTTTGGCGGCGATGATGCGTCTATCGCATTCGTCGTCGTCCAGCATGGCGAAATCTTGAAAAGCTAAGGGCATGGTTAAATCTCCTCAATCCGCTGGCGGATTTAAGTGCCGACAAATTGTTCGACCTTAGCGGCAATGCCCTGGACATCCAATCCGCAAAGGCTTAACAACTGGTCACGGCTGCCTTGCTCGATAAATTTATCGGGCAAGCCAATGTTGAGAATGGGTTTTAGAATACGATGCCGGTGGAGAAGTTCATTGACGGCGCTGCCGGCGCCCCCCGCACTGACATTTTCCTCAACCGTCACTAAATAATCGTGGCTATTGGCCAATTCTAGGATCATTTCTTCATCCAAGGGTTTGACAAAGCGCATATTGGCCACGGTTGCGTCCAGTTGTTCGCCCGCTTGCACCGCCGGGGTTACTAGACTGCCCCAGGCCAACAAGGCGATTCTTTGACCTTGCCGTTTCAGCTCGGCTTTGCCGATGGGCAAGGCTTCCAAATCCGCTACCACTGTCGCCCCCGGTCCCTTGCCGCGTGGGTAACGCACGGCTGCAGGTCCTGCGTACCGATAGCCGGTGGTCAGCATTTTACGGCATTCGTTCTCATCAGCGGGGGCCATGACCACCATGTGGGGTATGCAGCGCAAGTAACTGAAATCAAAGCTTCCGGCATGGGTCGGCCCGTCCGGGCCCACCAATCCCGCCCGGTCAAGGGCGAACAACACGTCAAGGTTTTGCAAGGCGACATCATGGATCAGCTGGTCGTAACCGCGTTGCAGGAACGTCGAGTAGATAGCCACAACGGGTTTACCCCCCGCGCAAGCCATGCCCGCAGCCAAGGTCACGGCATGCTGCTCGGCAATGGCGACATCGAAATAACGG
>DBNZ01000150.1:0-5373 GCA_002299495.1 Methylococcaceae bacterium UBA659 | reverse complement strand
CGTCCGCCGTCGCCATGTCGCATAACCACTGCCCAAACACTTCGGTATAGGTAGGGTAAAGGGAAGGCGCCGATTTCGGCAGGCAGTCTTTGCTCGGGTCAAATGCCGGGACGCCATGATAAGCTAAAGGGTCTTTTTCCGCCGGCGGATAGCCTTTGCCCTTTTTCGTAACGATGTGCAGAAAGCGGGGACCGGAAATTTTTTTTAGGTTTTCAAGCGTCGAAACCAGCATATCTAGGTCGTGGCCATCGATTGGGCCAATGTAATTGAAGCCTAATTCTTCAAACAAGGTGCCCGGCACAATCATGCCCTTGACATGCTCTTCGGTGCGCCGCGCCAATTCCCACACGGTCGGCATCTTGCTCAATACTTTTTTGCTTTCTTCGCGGATCGATGAATACAGACGGCTGGACAGGATTTTCGAGAGATAATTGTTCATGGCCCCGACATTGGGCGAGATCGACATGTCGTTATCGTTCAGGATGACCAGGACATTGGCGTCGATGGCGCCAGCGTGGTTCATCGCCTCAAACGCCATGCCGCCCGTGATGCTGCCGTCACCAATGATGGCGACCATCTGTTTATGCTCCCCTTGCATGGCGGAAGCAATGGCCATGCCAAGGGCGGCGCTAATGGAGGTGCTGGAATGCCCGACCCCAAAAGCGTCATGCTCGCTTTCAGTCCTGCAAGGGAAGGCATGGATGCCGCCTAACGTCCTGATGGTGGTCATCCGGTCTTTACGGCCGGTCAAAATCTTATGGGGATAGGCTTGATGGCCGACATCCCAGATTAATTTGTCGTTAGGCGTGTCGAAGATATAGTGCAATGCAATGGTCAGTTCCACCGTGCCCAGACCTGCGGCGAAGTGCCCTCCGGAAATGCTGACCGTATCGGTCAAAAACTCGCGCAATTCCTTGGCCAATGGCTTTAACAAGTTCCTTGGCAACTGCTTTAGGTCGGCGGGGCTATCGATGTCATTAAGCAGCGGGTATTTTTCTGGTGTGTTCATAATTAATTAAGAGGTTCACGGTAGAACATCAGGATTAAGCCAATTTGGAGCAATGCGGCTACGGATACAAAACCGGCGATGTCCTTACCCGGTTTGTCTAATTTCAATTCCAACCAGCGGCCACAGGCTAACACCAGTGAGAACACTCCCATCAAAGTATGCCCGACTTGGAGCAGAAATGCGCTTTTCGTCTGAAAACCGACATGTGAATGGGTCAATAGCACCAAACCACCAAGTGCGGCCATTATGGGAAAAAAATAAGGCAAGCGGCCATTTTGGTTTTTTGGCATTCTGGCCTTTATTTCAAAAATTCCTAGCGCAAAAACCAACAACGTAGCGACCCGGTGCTGTAACACTTCGCCGCTACTGAATATGCCTTCCCAAAAACCTATCGGACCCATGGGCCAGGTTTCGGCGTCGCTACGGAAAAACAAGAACACGGCTAACGCGACGAAACCGATAGGCCAGTATCGGGACGGGTAAAGATAACGGTCAAGGGACGAAAAAGCCGGCGGCATGCGTTTAACATAGGAAAGCATGGCAAAAAAACTCATGGCCGTTAAAAAAATGCCGGATACGTTATGGTTGTAATCTGACCAATAAGTGGCCGCCTGCGAGGGCGTTCGGTCGATAATGGCAACCCTGCCCGCCTCCCCTGCCAGTAGGTCTTGGTGGCTAGGCGATGCGATCCGGGGGATCCTAGGGGCGAACGTGTTTAGCACTTCCTGCCAGGTGGCGGTCAAGCCAGGAATATCAATCGGCGGCGGCTGCGAGGCCAAGCTGGCGGCGGTAAACAGGAGGGTTATCAATACGAAAGCTTCCGCTTCAATGTAATAAGGCACCCTATAGGTTAAAGCATGGCTGTTACGGGTGGCAAAATAGTCCTCGACGGCGGTTCTGTTGAGCCACGCCAGACTCAGCCCAAAGACAAAAAAAATTATCTTTACCATCAATAAGTTACCATATCCTGTGCCGAGCAGGCCGTTCCAGCTGTCGATGTAAGACAGCGCCATCGGTAAACCCGTGGCCAAAATCCCGGCCACCGCGACCATGCCATACCGAGAAAAGCGTTTTAAAAAAGTGGGCCATAATTCTTTGGCGACCTGGTTCTGATCCCGCAAAAACCAAATATTGACCAAATGGAACACGCCGCCTACCCAAGCGGCGGCGGCCAATTGATGCAGGACGGTCAGGGCCATCATGGGATAAGTATTTTCAAACCGGCCGGCGGCATGGACTAACCAAGCGCCAGAAATAATCATGGGCAATGCCACCACAGCGGCAGTTTGCCAATATTTTTTAGAATAGGGGTTTTTGCTTAGCTGCCATTGGCAATAGCCGGCCAAAACCAGGGTTAGGATGGTGCGAATGACGCCGCCAATGAACTGGGTGGTTTCGGCAAATTCAGGGAAGGGCGACTGTTCCAGAGTCGCCGCTATCAACCAAATTTTCAGGATAATTTTGGTTAATTGCGCCCCGGCCAGCGCAAAAGTGCCAAGGCAAAGGATTTTGACGGTTTTTTCCAATAGCAACGGGGTATAGCCTTGGTCTGGATGCCAAGGGCGGAGAATGAATAAGCCCCAAAATAAACTGCCGATGCTAATACAAAAACAAACCAGGGCAATGCCGCCAATCATTGAATCAAGAAAATCTGCGATGCCAGCCATACCTTGAACCTACCAGGCCGGTGTCATAATAAACGCATTGCGGCGAGGGCGACTTTCAGCCTTTGTTTGCAACATAATCCAAACATAATCCGTGCGAAATGGGGCGGTTAAACTAAGCAGTTTATCGTTCGATGACATAGGGTTCATGTTACGCCCTTTTTGCCTTTAAGGGCGTGGCTGGCCAGGTTTTTACCCAACGTCCAGATAGAGCCGGGGACTTTATGGGTGTCGGCAATGGTTTGCCTGAACGCATTCACGATATGGTCGCGGTCTTTTGGGTTTAAGTTTAACGGGGGCAACAGCTTAACCACGTTCATTCCGTGACCTGCGACTTGTGACAAAATCCGATGCTCCTTAAACAGCGGGATGGTTATCATTTGGCAAAACAACCCTTTGTTAGCGGCTTCCAGCATTTCCCAGGCCGCCTTTAAGGCCAAGCTTTTAGGGGCTTTAAATTCGACCGCAATCATCATGCCCTTGCCGCGCACTTCCTTCAGGAATTCAAACTGGCCGGTCATGGCATTTAAAGCAGCGATGATATCGGCGCCGATTTGGGCGCTGTTTGCAACCAAGTTTTCTGCCTTGAGCACATGCAAGGTCGCCAAACCCGCCGCCATTGCCATGTTGTTTTTGGCAAAAGTGGAGCCATGCACGACCGCTCTGTCCATGCGGTTATACACCGAATCCATGATTTTTTGGGTCATCGCCACGCCGCCGACCGGAACAAAACCGCCGGACAAGGCCTTCGCCATGCAAATCATATCGGGTTTTGCGTCCCAGTGGTCGATGGCCCAGAATTTTCCGGTGCGCCCCAAGCCGGTTTGGACTTCATCGGCCACAAACAGGGCGCCGTAATGTGTGCAAAGCCGTCTGACTTCTTGCAGATAGTGATCATCGGGCAAATTGACGCCCTTACCTTGGATGGGCTCGACTATGAACGCCGCCACATCATGATTGCCCAGCGCCTCTTCCAATGCGGCCAAGTTATTGAACGGTACGGCCACGCAACTGGGCAGTAAAGGGCCGAATCCTTCCCGGAAAACGGGTTCGCCATTGAGGGATAAGGAACCCATGGTCAAACCATGATAGCCGTGTTCGCAAAATATGATTTTTTCCCGCTTCGTGGTGTAACGGGCAAATTTTATGGCGGCTTCAACCGCTTCGGTACCCGAGTTGCAAAAAAACATTTTGCTGAGGTTATCCGGTGTCGTTTTTAACAGTTCTTGGGCCAACAAACCACTGAGCACGGATACGTCCAATTGCACTAAATTGGGCAATTCAAGATCCAATGTCTCTTTTAACGCGCTAATGACGGTCGGGTGGTTGCGGCCGATTGCGAAGACGCCAAATCCGCTGAGCAAATCCAGGTATTCTTGTCCCTCTTGATCGTATAGATATTGGCCAACCGCTTTTTGGTAATGCCGGTCATAACCAATCGTTTTTAACACCCTAACCATTTGGTAGTTAAGGTGACGCTCATACAAGTCGAATTTATCTGAACTGTGTTGGGCGAGGAGTTCGGCTATGCTAAAAGTCATGTCTTAGAAAAATATTGGATTCAGGAAAAACCCAGTGGGGGCGGGTCTTATATCTTTGTCTGGCTGGCGGCGCAAAAGTCCGACAGGCTTTCTAATTTCTGGGCGATCCGTTTTAAGGTCGATTTGGCGGTATTGAAATAATACCCTAAGCGGATCAGCCTTGGTAAGTCGGACGGATGCAAGGCCACAAAAAGCAGCAACTTTCCCATCAGAATAACATTTTCTGAATTGGCGGCATAGGCAATTGCCCTAGGCAGGTTCATGGTGACCGGGTCGGCGATGGCGCGGATGGAGAGGAAAGGCAAATTCCTTTTGCAGGCTACCTTGGCTATGGCCACGCTCTCCATATCGACGGCTAAAGCTTTGGTAAACGAATGCAAATGTTGCTTTTCCTTGCTGGTGGAAACGATCGTCGCGGTTTCCGCTATTTTCCCCGTGTGTATGTGGGTCAATGGAGCCAGCAATTGGCAAGCGTGCCGATGCCATTGTGGGTTTACCGCTATGTCCACATCGTCAACATCGGTGAGTTGCTCCGGCACCACTAAAGCACCCGGTTTTAGGGTTGCCACTAGCCCCCCGGCGCATCCCCAGCTCAGAAGTTGGGTCGCCCCCTTATTGACCAACAATTCCGCAGCCAGTTTGGCGTTGTACGCGCCGGCCCCCGAATAGGTCAACAACAACCGGTCAGCGATAAAGACGCAATGGCCTTTTTCGACCCGTTTGTTGGTTAATGTGGATAGCTCTTCAGGGAGCGCCACGACAATGCCGGTGATCACTTTTTGCTCAGCTCGTTGCGGTACCTAGCCAACGCCCACATGGGGAAGAACTTATCATAGCCATGATATTTCAAATAAAACACCCGTGGGAAACCCGGGGCGGTGAAACACTTGTCATTCCAAAGGCCATTTGCTTGCTGATGATGCAGGATAAAATCAATGCCGGCCTTAACTTCCGGGCTATGCGCCTCGCCGGCGGCCATCAAGCCCAAAACTGCCCAAGCCGTCTGGAATGCCGTGCTGAAACGGTATTGGCCGCTATAATTTGGGTCATGGTAGCTGTAATTGTCTTCGCCCCAACCGCCATCGGCGCGCTGCACGCTTTTTAGCCAAGCAGCGGCTTTGCGGTACATGGGATCGGACTTTGGCAACTGGGTTTGCTC
>DBNZ01000034.1:1044-2929 GCA_002299495.1 Methylococcaceae bacterium UBA659 | reverse complement strand
CTACTGTTGGTGCTCTCGGTCGCTGTTCCAGACGCGACTCTACCTCCCCCATCCTTGGGGTCGTACCTCCTTTATGCCCTAGAGGGTATGTATCCATGCCGTCGTTGCACACGAACCGATTGCGACACTTTGAAAACACGCGCTTAACGGTGAAGCCGCCTTGACCCGGTTAGGGTCTGATAACCGGTGGCACGGGGGAAATGTCGCCTTTCATCACTTAGCACCCTATCTTAAGGTAATTCGATTAACGCTTAAATTCACCGCAATGGATACCACTTGACTGGGCTAAAGCCAGTCAGCGTCTATCATCTTGCCTTTCCCCAGAATTGCCAATCCCTTCTGGGTCAGTCTTTTTAATAACCCCATGAGAACTTCAAGTGATTGAAAAACTAAGAAATATTGCCATTATTGCACACGTTGACCACGGTAAAACCACGTTAGTGGATAAGCTTCTGCAACAATCCGGCACTTTTGCCGCCCATGCCAAAGTCACCGAACGGGTCATGGATTCCAATGACTTGGAAAAGGAACGCGGTATCACCATCTTGGCAAAAAACACGGCCTTAGATTGGCGCGATTACCATATCAACATCGTCGATACGCCTGGCCACGCCGATTTTGGCGGTGAGGTAGAGCGGGTGTTGTCGATGGTTGATTCAGTTCTGTTGTTAGTGGATGCCGTCGACGGCCCGATGCCGCAAACCCGTTTTGTCACCCAAAAGGCATTTGCGTTGGGACTGAAACCCATAGTGGTCATCAACAAAATAGACCGCCCAGGAGCAAGACCTGATTGGGTGGTCGACCAAACTTTCGACTTGTTCGACCGCTTGGGCGCAACCGATGAGCAATTGGATTTCCCCATCGTTTACGCTTCGGCCTTAAATGGCTATGCGGGTTTGGATACCGGCGTCACCGGCGGCGATATGACCCCGTTGTTTGAGACCATCATCGAAAAAGTCAGTCCCCCCGATGTCGATTTAGATGGCCCGTTCCAAATGCAAGTGTCCAGCCTTGATTACAACACCTATGTCGGCGTGATCGGCGTGGGCCGTATCCAACGGGGAACCATTAAACCGAATGTGCCTTTGGTGATCGTTAGCCGGGAAGGCGTTGAGCGTAGGGGGCGGATTTTGCAATTGTTCGGTTTCCACGGCTTAGAACGGGTTGAAGTACCGCAAGCACGGGCGGGGGACATCATCGCTTTCACCGGCATCGAAAAGTTGGAAATTTCCGACACCTTGTGCCATCCCGATGCGGTGGAGGTGATGACCCCGTTGACGGTAGACGAACCGACGGTGACCATGACTTTTCAAGTCAACAATTCGCCCTTTGCCGGAAAAGAAGGCAAATTTTTAACCTCGCGGCAAATCCGCGACCGTTTGGAAAAAGAGCTGCAACACAACGTGGCGTTACGCGTGGAAGATACCGGCGACCCTGATAAATTTAAAGTCTCAGGGCGTGGCGAGCTGCATTTGTCGGTGTTGATTGAAAACATGCGCCGGGAAGGCTTTGAATTAGGCGTGTCCAGGCCGGAGGTGATCCTCAAGGAAGCGGACGGCGAAAAACACGAGCCATTCGAAATAGTCACCATTGAAGTCGAAGAAGCCCACCAAGGTGGGATTATGGAAAAGCTGGGCGAACGCAAAGGCGATTTGATCAATATGGTGCCCGATGGCAAAGGCCGTACCCGCCTTGAATACATGATGCCATCCCGCGGCTTGATAGGATTCCAAACCGAATTTATGACCGCCACCTCCGGTTCCGGCTTGCTTTACCATGTGTTTGACCATTACGGGCCGATGAAAAAAGGCGACATCGGCAGCCGCAAACGCGGCGTGATGGTGTCGATGGTGCAGGGCAAGGCCTTGGCCTACGCCTTATTCGC
>DBNZ01000034.1:0-656 GCA_002299495.1 Methylococcaceae bacterium UBA659 | reverse complement strand
TCCCGTGCCAACGACTTAGTCGTCAACCCGACTAAGGCCAAACAGCTGACCAACATCCGCGCCGCCGGCACCGATGAAAACCTGATCTTAACGCCGATCCAAAAAATGACTTTGGAACAGGCGTTGGAATTTATCGATGAAGATGAATTGGTCGAGGTGACACCTAAGTCGATCCGCTTGCGGAAGAAATGGTTGACGGAAAACGAGCGGAAGAGGGCGGCGAAAAGCTAATTTCTGTTGAAAGGTATAGCGTGGGGAAATATCACCCACGCTTTTGAGGCCACAACATGGACAATCTAAAAGAAGAAACTAGCCATCGTGTTTTGTTAATTGATTTGGAAAATTGCCCTAGCCAAATTAACCAGCTTATGGAAAGTCTTGAGCAATATGCCTATGTTGTTGTCTGTTACGCCCAAAGTGGGGCAAAAATACCGATTGATTGGATTGCGCCATTAACCGCGACGGTTAATGACAACAAGCTAAAAATCGTCAAAATGCCAAGTATCGGTAAGAATTCGGCCGATTTTGGCATTGCTTTCTGGGCCGACGTGTTAATGGCTGAATTCCCGGAAGAGACACATTTTGATATTGTTTCTAATGACAATGATTTAGAACATGTCATAGATTTAATAACTGATGTTACGCAGACCGTTAGG
>DBNZ01000046.1:648-5760 GCA_002299495.1 Methylococcaceae bacterium UBA659 | reverse complement strand
AATGGCGCGATGCCAAGACAGACCCTTGTCCGATGCACGCTGGCCTTAAGGCGAGGACATTGGAGGCATAGCGGTGTAATCTCGACCTTGAACGGCATCATTTATAACTGACGTTACGCAGTCATACGGCTCTTTGAGTTTGGTTTTTTACCAGCGGTGTCGGTTAAGGGCAGGGTGGTATTTCATCTGGGATTCTCAAATATAAACCCCAAAATACCCCATGTTGGGGCGCACCCTGCACTTCGTTGTGGCTTTAATTAGATGTTTGTTTGGCGGAGAGCTAGGGATTCGAACCCCAGGAAGGGATAAACCTTCAACGGTTTTCAAGACCGCCGCTTTCGACCGCTCAGCCAGCTCTCCAAGAGCCGGCTATATTAGCCCAACCATATAAAAAGGCAATCGCTATTTTTAATACTTAGAATCTACTTATTGAGTCTCACATATAAATAGATTAAAACCTCCTGCACTTAAGGAGCAAAAGCAATGGGACAAATACGACACGGAACCGCCACGACCAGGCACGCTGTCCAAGAAAAAATACAAAACGCTGAAGAGAGCCTCGCAAAGCTAGCGTCGCGGTACAACATTAACCCTAAGACAGCGCATAAATGGCAGCACCGGCGTTAAGAGTCGCCTACCTGGCCGCAATTGCGCTATCAGAAGGCCTTGGTTTGAACCCGCCTGAGTCGGTCAGGGGGGTCTGCTGCTTTGCGATTTCGTCCGCTGCGGCGGTCTTTTTAGTGGCCTGGGCCGACACGGGCGCCTTCCCCATCACCGTCACCGGCACACCCAGCGCCGCCCAACGGTATAACCATCCGGCATCTTCGGAGACATTGGGCCATTGCTTATTTTTATCTTTGGTGGCCATGTTGACGCAACCATGGCTGGCGGGATGGCCAAAACTATTGTGCCAAAACGCGCCATGGAAGGCATAGTCTTTATGGAAGAACTGGGTATAAGGGACATCTTTCACCTCATAGTAACCGCGCTGCCCGCGGCCGACATCGCTACGCATGGTCTTGTGGCGGTAGCGGTCATAGATATAAAAAGAACCTGTCGCCGTGGGGGTTTTGTTTTTGCCGGTGCTGACCCTGAAAGTGCGTATCACCCGGCCATTTTCCACCGCCTGAACCCGCTGGCTGTCAAGGTATACGAAAAGCTTCCGGTTCGTACCTGTGCTGAATTGCTCAATCAGGGCTTGCCCCAGCATACCGCCCCGTTCACTTTTTAACTTATGAACATCGGCACTCACTGCAATCGTGCTGGATGCGGGCCATGCGGGATCGGGGGTAAATCTAAGCTTGCGATCCGCAATCCAGCGCCATTTTCCGGGGACACGATCGCCATTCTGGACCTGCACCCGGAGATTGCCTGCCGCGTCGCCGCGGTCTGCTAAGGGTTCGCTAAAAGTCACTTGCAAGGGCAACACTAGGCCTAAATTGGTCAATCCCCGGACATTGGTCTCGGCGATAAGAGGTGGCGGGGTTTTTAATTCCAGGTTTAGCGGCGGCAGGGGTACGCCGGTGGCGGTCTTATAGCGCAACCGAACCGCATAGCGACGGTCTGGCCCATAGTGACTGGCCAGCAACCGGATGTTCCGGCCGGTGGCATCGGGTTCCGCGCTCAACGTCAGCTTGCCCGTGGCCTGCACTTCGCTCACAGGCCGGTCAAAATGCAAGGTTACCGATGCGTCAGGACCTAACACCCTAAGTTTGGGGCCTTCCAATGTTGGCACGGCAACCGTCGTGAAATTAATTTCGCGGGTCAGGGACTGGCCGAACCAAGACCGTCCGGCCGTCACTTTGATCGTATAGCCGGTTCCGAAGGCTAAGGGGGTGGGCAGGTTGACGCTGGTTTTATGCTTCGCCTCAAACAGGACTTTTCCCGTGCCGTCAATCAGCTCGACTTGGGACAAGCGGGTAGCTAGACCCACCGCCTCTAGGGTGATGGTTTTGCGCGGGTCGACCTCGTTGCCGCCTTGCAAGGATGTCATGGAGAACCCGTAGGGAAACAGGGTTTGGTTGAGAAAAGTTTCGCCCGCATGGGCTTCGACCGCCAACAAGGCCATGGCCGCCGCTGTCAGCAAAAAGATAAGCGGTTTCACCGCACCCAGATAAGTGGCCATTTTCATCGAACCCCTCACACCCAATTAGGTGATTTAATTAATGTGTACAGACTGGCTTAAATACGAGGGCGACCGGATTTATATTACCGAACAAAAACCCCAACCAACATTGGCTATTTTAAGCGGTTTATACTCTTTTTTCTTACCCTTCTATACTACGGCTAACCAACAAACCCGCCTAAATCGACCCCTAGTGTAACATTCCCAACCCAGCTTTAGCCTTAGGTAAGCGCTGCATAAGCCCTTTTTCCCAGAGCATAAGTATCTACACAAGCCGCCCCTGTGGGAGCGCCGCCCTCGGCGCGATTCGGGCCGCCAGAAAACGCCAGGCTTAGCTCTTCGGCTCAGGGGCGGGACTCTTTTACCCTGAATGGCAAACTTAATTCTGCCAGCCACCGCCTAGGGCTTTGTATAAGGCGGTTAAATAGCCTGACACGGCGGCTTCACTGCTGGCTAATTTGGTTTGGGCCAGGAACAGGGCGCGTTGGCTTAACAGCACGTCCAAAAAGTCGGTCAAGCCCTTTTCGTAACGTTCCGTCGCCAATTGCACGGAGTCTTGGCTGGCGGATACGGCTTGCGTCCATGACTGTTTGCGCCTGAGTTCTTGGTTGTAGGCCACCAGGGCATCTTCGACTTCTTTCAATGCCGACAATACCGTGGCCCGATAAGCTAAGGCCTGTTGCTTGGCCTGAATTTTTTTGCTGTCGATGTTGGCTTGCAATTCTCCCCAGTTAAAGAGCGGGAAAGTCAGCGCGGCAGCGGTTGACCAAGACTTGCCGATGGGCGTCAGGTCGGTGATTTTCATGTTTTGCAGACCTAAGAACGCGCTCAGGTTGAGTTTGGGATACTGTTGCGAGGCGGCGACCCCGATTTCAGCCGTGGCTGCGGCCAGTTGCCGCTCGACGCGGCGGATGTCGGGGCGACGCTTGAGCAAATCTGACGGCAAATCTGGCCATAACACAGCGGCTGGCTGCGGGATGGCGGCGTGCCGGCCCAAGCGGCCCGCCAATTCTGCAGGCTGCCTGTCCAACAGCACGCCCAGCGCATGGATGGCTTGTTCGGCCTGGGATTGGTACAACGGCAATTGGGCTTCGACTTCGGCCCATTGCGACCGGGCTTGGTTGACTTCCAGCATGGTCGCTAGGCCGGATGCTTGGCGCACTTGGGTCAGTTCCAGGGTTTCCCGTTGGCTGGCCAGGTTGGCTGCGGCGATGTCCAGCAATTGCTGGTTTTCTCGAAGTTGAAAATAGTATTTGGCCACTTCCGCCAACAACGTGACTTGCAGGTCGCGGCTATTGGACTCTTCGCTTGCAATGGTCGCATCGGCCGCTTCCAATGCCCGTTGCACCCCGCCAAAAAAATCAATTTCCCATCGCGCATCAAAACCTATCTGGAAGATATTGATCAAACGGCCTATGCCAAAACCGCCGCCTTGGTTGGCATCGGCTTGCCCGCCCCCCAATGCCGCGTTGAAACGGCGGCTGGCCATACCCATGCCGGCCACATCTGGCAAGGCAGCGGCGTAAATGGCTTGACGTTGTGTGCGTAAATCTTTGATTTTAAGCAGGGCTTGCCGGTAATCCAGATTGGCGCTGATGGCCTCGGCCATGAGCCGGTTTAACTCGGCATCGTTAAACTGCCGCCACCAATTTTTTAAGGATTGGCTGGATTTTTCACCTTTCAGTGGAGTCCGCCATTGTCCGGCGACGGGTATCTCTGGCGGCTGGTAATCGGGGCCGGCTTTAATGCAGCCGGCCAATAACGCCGCCAACACAAGGCTAACAAACTCTGGCTTCATAGCGGTGCTTCCGCACCGTCCTCCACTTTAATGAACACGTCCATTTGCTGGCCGACATAAATCGGCAAGCGTTTGCGGTCGAAGCGGTACAACACTTGCAATACGCGGGTGTCCACCCGTTCGTCGCTATCGCCGGTCAACGATTTCTTTGGCACCACATAAGGCTCGACATAAGCCAGTTGCAAATCGACCTTAAAATCACGGTTGCCCCGGAGATGGGCGACGGCTGCGCTGTTTGCGGTAAACCGCCAGGCATCATTCTCGTCGATGTCGACGCGGACGTGCAGTTTGTCCAAATCGCCTAGCACCAAATACTCCGTATTGACGGCGCCGGCTTGGGCAAATTCACCCGGCCGGATGTTGGCCTGCAACACTTGGCCATCCATAGGGGCGCGCACCTGCAACCTTGCTAACGTGGTTTCGACACTGCCTACCGCCGCTGCGGCTGGTCTTACCGAGACCATGACCCCTGCCAGCTGCGACTTGGCAATGGCCACCGCATTGCTACGCCTTAGCAATTCTTCGCCGCTAATCGCCCGTTTATCGGTCACCGCCGCCGCTAACCGATAGACGGATTCGGCATCTTGCAAATTGGCCTGGGCAATCTTCACCTCTGTCTTCGCCTTGTCAAGTTCCGCCTTGCGAACGGCTAATTCCGCCTTAGCCTCGCGGTCGTCTAGGGCAAACAACAAATCCCCGGCTTTTACGTTCTGCCCGACCTTGACCGCTAAGCGGGTGACAATGCCCGATAATGGCGTACCGATGGCGACATTTCGGGTTTCCGCCTCGACAATGCCGGAACCGGCAATGAAATTTTCAAACGGCGATGAGGCCGGTTCCACCACCGCATCGGCCACGGGCACCGGCTGGTTGCTGCTGATGACCGTATACGCCGCGAACAGGAATCCTAGAGCCGACAAAAAGGGCAATACATAGCTCAACTTCATCACTAACCCCACAAATCCGCTAAAGAAAACGTCACCGCGTCAAATGGCGGCACCGCGACCGGGTCGTCATCTTTGAGCGTGGCGATCAACAGCCACTGGCCTTGCTGCAATCCGAAGGCTTCCAAGGTCCTCGCCAACGGGTCGACGATCCAGACAAACGGCACGCCGTAACGGGCATAAAGCGGCAATTTCACCGCCCGGTCCTTTTGTGCGGTCGCTGGCGAGACGATTTCGCACAGCCA
>DBNZ01000046.1:0-270 GCA_002299495.1 Methylococcaceae bacterium UBA659 | reverse complement strand
CTGGGCATCCGCCCGCGTCGCCAGCCGGCCAAATCCGGCACCGCCACCTCTTGGTCACGGACAAAATGCAGTTCCGGTTCGGTGATGATCCACCACCCGCCCGGGCCGCCACGGCCAAAATCAAAAGGGCCGGACAAGTTGAAACCCAACCCGCGTTCCGCCAAGCCATGCCGCCCGGACGGGCGCGGCTGGGTATACAAACCGCCGTTTAAAATTTCGCCGGTCATGTGGTCGGGCAAAGCCGAAAGCTGTCGATATACACTGGGTTTT
>DBNZ01000161.1 GCA_002299495.1 Methylococcaceae bacterium UBA659 | reverse complement strand
TTAGTCCATATCTTAAATGCCCATAAGTCGTTTTCCATTCGCAGCGATTTTCTTGAAAAAACTCAGAAGCGGACTATGCTTTCGTGTGCGCGTCAATTTTGCGCTAAGAGTTGCACAATCAAAATAGGCAACGGGTAAGATGCTTAGGGGGAGCAAACGCTTAAGAGCAGCAAAGTCTATGCGAAGTTTCCTTAAAAAGCACCTAACAATAATAAAAACACACTAATAATAATGAGGAGTTGGCTGATGAAAGATTTTCTTCGCCGGTTGATTGGCCAGATGTTGGACCAATATGCAACCGTTTTACTGGTTTTAGGCGCAGTTTCCACAGTGACTTACTTGGTGCTGATAACCGACCTTCGCAATCAAGAAGGTAACGCTAGGTTGGTTAAGATGAGCGCTGAGCAGGGATTGCTGATCCAAAGCATCAATTTTTTGTTAGCCCAGAAAACAGGCACATCTAATGCCGATAAGTTAAGGAAAATTGATGGCCAAATTATCTCCCACCTTACCCAATTGGACGAAGCGCATACCACGTTACGGCAGGGGGACCGCTATGTACGGGAAGGCGAACGCCTGATCCACGTCAAAGGGCGTTTGTCGGATAAGTTAAGGATTATCTATTACGACAAAAAAAAGCCACTGGACGCGCAAATGCGCGATTACTTGCAGACCGTGCGTCAAGTCTACCGTTTGCCCGCCGGAGAACTCTCCGTTAATGGCGCTGAGCTACAAAAATTGTTCAATATCATATCCCCGCCCCTATTAGAAGAATTAAGCTGGGCCAGCGCCATTTACCAACGCGAAAGTGAGGCCATGCTCGGCAGCACCACCAACAAGCAGCATTTTACATATGCCATTGCCTTAATTTCGCTTAGCTTGGTCGGGTTACTGCTCTTGCAACCCTTAGTGCTCAAGCTGAAAGAAAGCGCCTTTAAAATGCAGCAAGAAAAGGCGTTTGCCGACAATGTGGTTGATACCACCCAAGCCCTGATTATCGGCTTGGACACCGCTGCCAATGTCGTCCTTTTTAACCATTACGCCGAGGAAAACAGCGGTTGGTCTGAAACAGAAGTGAAAATGAACGGCAATGACTTCTTCGACCAATTTATTCCCGCCGATGAACAAGCCGGCTTCCGTACTTTGTTTAGCGAGATGATGTCAGGGCGTTCGGAGTTTGCCGACCCGATCGAGACATCCATGCGGGTCAGCACCGGCGATACGCTTAACATTGTTTGGAATCCTACGGTCATCAAAGATGCCAAAACGGGCGCGGCCATTATGTTCCTGGCCACCGGCCTTGATATCACCGAACGCAAGGCAGCGGAGCGGAAAGTGCAACAAACCAACCAAGAGTTGGCGCAACTGTCCAAACGGCTGCAAGGCGAGGTCAATTTGGCCGCGACCCTGCAACGCTCCATCTTACCAAGTCCCGTCATTGATCTGCCGGGGGTACAGGGCATGGCGAGCCTGCTGACTTCCAGCGAGGTAGGCGGCGACTATTACGATTATTACAAGGTGGGCGGCCACCACAGTATTTTGTTGATCGGCGATGTCAGCGGCCACGGCGTAGCGGCGGGAACCATGGTAGGCGCAGCCAAGGCCGGCGTTTACCCGTTGATTCATGAAGGCGTGACCAGCCCCAGCGAGATCCTCAACTCGTTGAACGAGACCATGCGCGTTACCGCCCAGCAATCGTTGTTGATGACGATGGCTTGTTTAAGTTTGGACGCCCGCAACGGCAAGCTGATTTTTGCCAACGCGGGGCATGTACTGCCGTATCTATTGAGGCATGGTGCGACACATTGGGAAATGTTGGAATCTTCCGGTTTGCCGTTAGGTAAAAATGCCCATTCCGATTATCTGGAAACCGCAATCGACCTGACCTTAGGAGTAGGCGACCGCTTGTTTCTGTACACCGACGGATTGGTCGAAGAGGAATCGCCCACAGGGGAAGCTTTCGGCTATGAGCGTTTGGAACATTTGCTTAACGGCAATATTGAAGCAGACTCAGATTCCCTGCATCAATTGATTATGGACGCATTGGTCAGGCACTGCCGCAGCACGGCTTTTACTGATGACGTGACCATCGTTATCGTCACCCACTCCGACCGTGTCAGCCAAACAGCCGCTTCCAGCAACGAAGTGAGCGACATCATCCGTATTTCAGAAAATTTTTACCGCCATGGCGAACATCCTATCCCTAGGATTTCTAAAGAATACATTGTATTCCTTGCCGAGCAGGGTTATGCCGACCTATTAGGCCGGTTCAGCCAAGACGGTATTTGCCGGATCTTGCCGCGCCATGACGACTTGTGCCACAAACTGGGTTGGGAGCATTTGCTCAGCCAACATCATGAATCCCCCGACGATGACCTATACGCGCTGATGCCCGGCAAAAGTCACAGCCGGCAATTTCAGCTGACCCATACCGAGGACAAACCGTTCATTACCGAAGAAATCTATTCTTGGCTGAACGACCAAGGCAATATCCCTAAAGACTCTATCGATGCGTTGATGGTGATTTTAGACGAGATGACCGAAAACAGCTTGTATGCGGCGCCTAGGGATGGCAAGGGCGTGGCTTATTACCGCAAAGGTGAAGCCAGGGAATTGTCGGCGCATGAAGAAGTGCGGGTCGACATCGCCATTTCCGACGACCTGCTAGGTTTAATGATCACCGACAATTGGGGCACCCTGACTCCGGCGGTGTTTCTAAGAAACATCACCCATGCCATGGAGAAAGGCGTGGAGCCCGGCGTTGGCGGGGTCGGATTGTACATGATGTGGCGGTTATCGGATTATTTGCAGATCCGCGTCTATCCGCAGAAACGCACCCAAGTCACCACCTTGTGGGATCTTAACAGCACGATCGACATGAATACCGATTCCGGCGTCCAGTTTATTTACCATAACGAGTATGAGTCCATTGTGTCTCCATTAGGGGTGTCATTATGAGTATGGCCTCTGATTTCAGTTACCGTAAAGCCCACGGCAATGGCGACAGTTGCGGCTATGACCTGATAGGTTCAATCGACGCTAATGCCGACGGCGCATTGCAGACCTTGGCCAGCGGCATCGCCGCCGGCTGCCATGTGCTGCTGGATTTTAGCCAAGTAGAACGTGTCAATTCGATGGGCTTGTCCTTGTTGTTAAAAATTTTTGAAGATTGGGAACGGCAAAAAATTCGTATTGAAGTACAGAATTTAAATCGCATGGTCAGCATGCTGTTTAAAATTACCGGCTTGGGCAGGTTTATCAAATCCGACGGCAAGCATAACGATACGGAAGTCGGCTTGACCCCGGCGGGTTCTGTCCCCAATAAAAATAATGGGGCAAAAACGGTTACGCCTGCACCTACGCACGACAAACTCAACTTTGTGGCTAATTTGCAATCGGGCCAACAATTGACAGGCTGGTATTTGTTGAACACCTATCTGCAGCGGCGCTTAAAAAAGGCCATACATTTTGAGCAGGCGCATGATAGCCCGAATGGCCATATGACCGACCTGCTGTTTGCCAGGCCGTTTGAGGCATGCGATATGATGGCCGAACACGGTTTCATCCCGCTTTTACGTCCTAGCCATGAAACCGACGAGGTAGTGATCTTGGTACGGGCGGACGATGAGCGGGATTTAAAAGATTACCAAGGGGTAACCGTGGCCACGGCCAGTAAGAATAGCTTTGTTTATTTGTTGGGCAGGTTTTTGTGCGATGACAGCGGACTCGATTCAGGGCAACTGGAATTTGAATTTTCCGGAAATGAAATCAAAGCGTTGCAATCACTGATCCGAAAAAAGTGCGACCTGATGTTCATGCTCAAAAAAACCTATGGCAGCCTGTCTTCGTTCAGCCGTAGCAATGTTAGAAAATTGGATGAAAGCGCAACCGATTTTGCCAGTCATTTGTTCTGCGTCAGCCCTTATTTGGAAACAGAAGGCAAGCTGTTGACAGAAATTTTGACTGGGATGGGGCAAGACGAACAAGGCCGACAGATCTTACAAGATATCCAGATTGAAGGCTGGGTCAAACCCGAAGCCAGCGAATTGGACATGCTGAAAATGGTCTATGGCCGTTACGCCTCTTGAAGGCGCCAGTTAGCGGCATCTAGCGAGATAAGATGCCGCCTTTTTTAGCGCAACTGGAACAAAGCTTTCAGCGTTCACCGCTGGTACCAGTCGTCGACACGAGGTTGCAACAAAAGCAGGTGGAATTGTGGTTGAAACGCGACGACCTCATACACCCCGTCATATCGGGTAACAAATGGCGTAAATTGAAATATGGCGTCGACCATGCACTCACTTTAGGGTGCGACGCCATAGTCAGCATGGGCGGCGCCCATTCCAACCACTTGCATGCGCTGGCCTATCTGGGCAAAATCTTAGGCTTGCAGACCATCGGCTATATCCGTGGCGAACAAAACCCAAAACCGACCGCTACGTTGTCAGACCTTGCGGCCTGGGGCATGCAGCTCAGGTTCACCCGCCGCAGCGAATACCGGATACTCAGAACTTACCCAGGCTGGCAAGACTTGCCGGGTATCCTGCCCAACCAATATTGGCTACCCGAAGGTGGCGCACAAACACGGGCTTTGGCAGGCGTGGCGGAGATGGTCAGGGAAATGGACATCCCTTACGATTATTTGTGCCTTGCTTGCGGCACCGGTGCCACGTTGGCCGGGGCGGTCGGAGCCGTACCCGATCAAACGGCGGTGTTGGGGTTTGCCGTGTTTAAACATGCCGAATTTCTATCGGAAGACATCAACCGATGGATAGGGCCTACAAGAAAAAATTGGCAAGTTAACCCGGATTACCATTTTGGCGGCTTTGCCAAAATTACGCCAGAACTGATGGCCTTTATCGAATATTTCCAAGCCCGAACCCGCATCCCGCTAGAACCCGTGTACACCGGAAAAATGCTCTATGGCTTGTTTGATTTGATAAAGAAAGATTATTTCCGGCCAGGACAACGGATCATTGCCGTCCATACCGGCGGCCTGCAAGGAAACCGGGGTTTTTATGGCCATCTGAACACATGGGTTAACGCAAGTAGCCGTTGATCACCTGCTCCATTTTCAGGGCCAACCGGATGCCGTTACGCCATTTAGGTATTCCCGCTGCGGCGGTTTTCCGCCACTCTATCAACTCGTCCAATACCCGCTCAGGCGTAGTGAATCTGCCCGTAGTCCGGCTGATATAAACCGGGTATAAGATCAATGCTCCGGCCACCAATTGATCCAATGACAAGCGTCGGGTGCGCCGTTCCAGGGCATGGATATCCTCGGTCAGGCCCCAACCCGCATAGAAAGGGAGACCGTAACAAACGGTTTTTTTACCACGCAGCAAAGCCTCGAAACCGGTCAAGGAGGTGATGGTGTGGACTTCATCCACACACATCAGCAAATCAGCCATTGCCACATCGGTGACTATGCCGTCGAACCATCTTGACTGTTCTTCTTGGCGTGAGTCGGCCGGCCTTAATCCCGCGATGACATCTGGATGGGGCTTATAGAGGATAAATGCATCCGGGTTGTCCATACGGACGGTTTTCAACAGTTCAACGTTGGTTTTTATATCCAGGGCACCATAGGCAATGGAGGCGTCCATTTCAACTTGTCCAGGGACTAAAATGACCCGGTTGATACCATTGGGCCTGCGCCATTCACCGCTTCCGATGTTGTACTTAGTGCAGCCTTCCGCCACCAAACGGACCCGTAACAAGGCCGCGCGATTGAGTAATTCGCGTTCAAATTCATGGTGTTGTAGGATATGCTCAAGGTCCGATGGGCGGCTGGCGTCATAGTAAATGCCACGGTTATCCATTGCCCATGACAACGGCTCTATCATGTCGGCTCCTAAACCAACCGAGCGGATAAAACCGTCTTCCAGTTGTATGGCCGTCCGGGAGTCGTTGTCTTTTAAAACCGGCGCGGCCGCTTCACGCCGCCAGACGGCAAGCATGCCTCCTTCTGGAATGACTTCTGGTTTACGGTCAAAATGAACATGGCTGCCTTGAAAGAAACGCCGGACGGTGGGTCTTTTATACAGGGATTTGTAAGCCTTAAAGCCAACGGCATCGACCGTTTCCGGAAAGCGTCCGCGCATTTTCCGTTGCAGGCCAAGCCAAGCTACGACCCGTTCGGCTTCACATAGCTGGCCTGTTTCCGGGTCAATGTAGCGGGGATAAGCCAATAAAGCGGCATATACCAAACTTTCCAAGGCGACTGGATGACGGCGGGCCGGGGCGGCGATTTCGTCTTGGGTGAGTCCCCAACCGGCATAAAAGGGCATGCCAAATGCCCGCACGGGTTTGCCCCATAACAAGCCCTCAAAGCCTATTTGTGAGGTGACGCAATAAACGGCTTGGGCATGCTCCAGCAACGATACGGGATGCAGATTCTCACCGATAATTTGGATACGGGGGTTGCTGGCCAGGGCGTGCAAATCAAAATGCCCCTGTTTCCGATGGTTGACAACCCCGGGATGGACTTTTAACAACACGGTGCAGTCGGGATTTTCCAACAAAGCCGCTTCCAACATGCGGTCAAAGCTGGCCTGGGAAGCCATGCCATAACGGATAGAGAGATCCTCTGCCACCTGGTCGGCCACTAATACATACCGCCCGGGTAAGGGCCGGGTGTATTCACGGGCATGGTTATATTTGGAAACCCTAGCCTGGCACCATTGCCAACGCAGGTTTTTGGCCCTTAGGCATTGCTCAACTGTAAGCGGCCGGGAAACTAACGATTCAAACTGGGAAGGCATTAAGGCGTCGTAATAAATGCCTAAATCGTCAACCACGATGGACAAGGCGGGTTCTTCCGCGCCTAATCCAACCGAGCGGAGAAAGCCGTCCTCCAAACAGGTCAAGCCTAGGCCATATCGGCTG
>DBNZ01000068.1 GCA_002299495.1 Methylococcaceae bacterium UBA659 | reverse complement strand
AAGCAACCAGAATGGGTGAGCACCTTAGAAATGATGCGGATCGAAGAATTCATCTATTCCGGCCGGGGCTTTCCGGGTCGCCCTAAACCAGGCGAGGAACGGATCATGCCTTTAACCCGTATCGAAAAACAGACAGGCGGCATGAGCCTGACAGACATGCGCAATCAGAGAGCGTCAAAAATAATTTTGTTCGCTTGTTGCACGATAGTTTTGCAAGCTCCTCAAATGGTTAAACCACTCCTTGTACACCACTTATGAAACTGACCCGATATTTTTTTATCCTTTTGTTCACCGTGGAGTTGTCCGCTTGCGCCAGTTTTGGCAAAGGCATTGCCGAAGCCTTCCTAGAAAAGCAACAGGCCGAGGACACCCGCGTTTGCCAGGTTTGGGGTCAGTCGTTCACCGGTATCGGGCCTTATTTAGGGAATAGCCAAGGTAAAATGAAAGTGCTGATGGTGCACGGGGTAGGGGATCACTTGCCTGGCTATTCGACACGCTTTTTGGAGAAATTGGCGAAAGCATTGGATTTGACGGTGATGTCCGCCCCTTACAAAAACATCGCCCTGACCAGCAGGGACGATCACAGCAAGAACCTAGGAAATTTACGCATTAATCGCTTAATAAGCAAAGACCGTCGGCGGGAACTGATATTCTACGAATTGACATGGACGCCCATCACCGCAGGCCAAAAAGAAGTGTTGGCCTACGACAATTCCGGCGAGTATTCCTTCCGCCGCGCTGAAGTCAACGATTTGATGAAGCAATTTTCCAATAAGACCGGGCCGGACCCTATCTTGTATCTAGGCGACAGCCGAGAAGATATTCTGGTTTCCTTTGCCCAGGCTTTCTGCTGGATGACCAAAAGCGACTGGGAGGGTTTGCCTAATGCCGTCAGCCAAACTTGTTCCTTCAATGACAAAGCGGTTTCAGAACATTTGCACAGGGATCAATATGCCTTTGTTTCCCATAGTTTAGGCAGCCGTATCGTGATCGACGGCATGCAACGGATTGCCGGTTTGATTAAGGAACGGAATGTCGAGTTTCAAAGCGCACTAAAAAACAAGGAAATTCGCATTTACATGCTTTCGAATCAATTGCCAATGCTGCAACTGGGAATTAAGTTACCCGAAGTCAATAACCAATATGATGCCTATTGCCAGCCTGCGGGGGAAAAGCACGGCGACCGCATGGTCAGCAAAACACCTATCGTGGCCTTTAGCGACCCCAATGATTTGCTCAGCTATGCGATCCCGCATGGTTTTGTCGAAAAATATCTGGACTCCAGACTTTGCATTGACGTGACCAATATCAATATTAACGTCGCCACCGTGTTTGACGTCTTTGGCCTGGGCAAATTGGCCAACCCGTTGGAAGCCCATGTCGGCTATGATAGCGATGACCGAGTGGTGGCGATCATAGCTAGGGGCGTTGGCAATAACAACACATCGAAACTGGTCAAAGAACGGTGTGAATGGATTGAGACCATTGACTAAGGGTTTAAGCCCGTCTGCTTAGAACCTGTCCAATGTCTCCTGATGGCGGTAAGTGTTTAGTCCCGTATGATAATATACCTTCCAGAAGCTGGCCATTATTCCAGGCAAAAGACACTCTGGCCCAGCATGTTACCAAACAAACAGGATGAGAAAGACATGAGCCACACCGGCGCCAGGCCAGGGCCACCCCGTCAATCCGCGAAGAAATCCGCACGACCACCCTGTCCGAACGGCAGGCGGCGGAAAAATACAACGTCACCCGCAGCTTAGGTAGCGGAAATGGAAGGGGCGCGACAGCACCGAACGACTGCATGGATGCAGGAGGTAGAGCAATGCAGGAGCAATTGCCGGGACCGTTCGCACCAGGCCCACACCTACCACACCACCTTGGGCGAACTGGAAGAGGCGGTGGTGGTCAGCCTGCGCGAGACCTTGTTCTTGCCGCTGGACGACCTCCTGTACGTCACCCAGACTTAGTGCGTGTCTCAAAAGGTCTCAGGTTAAACCCGAGCCAGCCTGTTTACCATTAAGTTAATCATAGCGATGTGGATAAAAGCCTTGCTAGATTCAGTACAGACTTCGTAATCCTTGCTCAGGCGGCGATAACGATAAAGCCAGGCAAAGGTTCGTTCCACAACCCAGCGGCGGGGCAACAATTTAAATCCTGAAGCACCCTGAGGGCGAAGTACGACCGCCCAGACGATGCGGAAGCATCCAGCGACCCAAGCAGTGAATGCCTTGCCGTTGTAGCCTCCGTCCACCCAAATGCGGCGTATCTTTTTGCAGCTGCCGGTCAGTGACTGCAAGATAAGCTTCGCTCCTTCCCGTTCAGGTACGTTGGCGGCCGTCACCACAATCACCATGATGAGCCCCAAGGTATCCACAAGGATATGGCGCTTGCGTCCTTGGATACACTTGGCGGCATCATACCCCTTGATGCCCGCCAAAGCGGTTGTTTTAACGCTTTGGCTATCGATGCTTCCTGCGGTAGGGTGCTTATGTCGCCCCGCTTTTCGCCGGACATCGGCGCGTAGCGTATCGTGAATCATCTCCCAGGTGCCGTCTTTGACCCACCGTCGAAAGTAACCATAGACGGTTTGGTACGGCGGAAAGTAGTCCATCGGTAGCAAGCGCCAAGCACAACCACTCCGGACGACATAGAATACGGCGCTGAGTATCTTTCGTAGGTTGACTTTTCTCGGTCGACCACCCGGCAAAGCGGCAGGGAGCAGTCTACGGGTCACATTCCATTTACGGGCATTTAAATCAGTCGGGTAGCGTTTAGGGCGTTTTCGTTTAGTGCGTGTTTTAAAAGTCTAGATGTAGTAAAAATCGGTCACAATTAACTGGGTTGTCCGAACGTAACAAAGGAAAGTTGGATGAAATTACCTTGTTTCAAGATGAATTTGATCTAAAAAAACCTCGGTTTCACCACCGCCGGACTTTTAAAACACGCACTTAGACATGGCAAAAAAATTGCTGTTTTCCAAATTTTCGCGGGTACTGGCTACTTTTAAAACACGCACTTAGCCCTTGCACTGCAATTTTGCCACCCGGAAGGGAACGCAGAATCAAAGGGCTTTCAGATATTTGATGCTCTAAAAACGTGATAAGCTCCGGGTAACTGGACAATAGCTGCGCCATCGCCCCCATCTTGCCGCCTTGCTTATCGAGAAGGTAATTGGGCTTAATGGGCGCCTCCCGATAGTGCTTGACGCGGACGTAGGACAAAAAAGCCCGAAAACCGAAAATTCGTCCATCTGGGTGGGGCGACATTGCACGCCGGATTAATCGGTAGAGCTGTGGACGGTGTAACCCTGTTTTTTGCTCGTACCAGACCCGAAGGGAATGGACCCTGGTCCGCTTTAATTTTGGTGTGCCATCATCTCGGATGACAAGAAAGAACTCGGCGGTGGCGCCCTGAATCCAGAAATCAATTAAAACAGGTTGTTGGTCTTCGGATTCCAGCAAAGCTGGCCGTTCGCAAAAAGCTTTTATCAAAGGCAAGGCTTCCAACAAAAGCCATTGCTGAAATTGGCTATAGGAAAATGACGGCCCAGCTTGGGGCTAAACGCATCAAATCGATCACTACGGGCAGGACGTTCCGTCTCCTGTGGTTTAATGTAACGCATTTCGCAACATCCCCTTTTCAAAAATCAAGTTACGGAATTGACATTGCATACAGAATGTAACGAAAATACTTCGCTGTACGAAAAAGCATCCCTTATAGCCTTCGTCTGGCCATAAGGGGCTTGACCGTTTTCTTTATTGTGCCGCTTTCAGATGGGTTAATGCTTCTTCGGCGGCTTTCTTCGCTAAGTCGGTATGGCCTAGCTTGCCGTGTTTGATGGCCTCATCCAAGTTCTTAATGGCGGCATCCAAGTGTTCATCGGCGGCAACTGCGTGAGTCTTTGCGACTTCCGCATGTTCGGCGATTGCCTTTCCATCCGTGGCTTCGACTGCCGCCTGCGTGAGTTCTAGCATTTTTGCCATGTGGCTTCCTTCGGCAAAAACGCTAAAAGAGGCGAAGGCCAGCATGATGGCTGCCAATAAACCGGTGTATTTCATATCGGTGAATTTCATGTTCAGTTCCTGTAAAGAAGTTATTTCAGACTATCTTGTTGCCATCCCCTGCTTGATTGCATAACGGGGTTGGTTTTAGAGGCTTTTCTTAATATCCTCTTTGAGATTACCAAAGCCGGACTGGGTTTTACCGACGTTCTTTTGGACATTGCCTTCCATCTCCATAGCCTCGTCGTCCAGTATCACGCCGGCGGCTTCTTTGGCCTTACCTTTGATTTCTTCGATTTTGCCTTGTACTTGATCTTTGTTCATGAGTGTCCCCTGATGTGTTAGCCATGACTACATTGCCATGATCAAAGCGTGGAAAGATGTTTCCGGTCGCTGGGTGAAAATCTACAGATAAAACTGATTGCGGTCTGTGCGGCAGCGAACAGATACGGATTTACGACGTTTATACCGCGTAGCCTCCTATGGCCTCTAATGCATCAACACAGCACTGCCAGCAAGATCAGCCCCGGGATAATCCCCAGAATCAAACCAATCACAATAGCAACAGTTTCGCCTGTGGAGTAATCGCAACTCTTTCCACCGGCGCTTGCCGTGGCTAAACTGTCATCATCAAGCCCCGCCAGCATCATGCCGTCAAATTCATCGGCGACTTGTTCTTGTGAAGATGCCAATATGATTTTTGAACGGGCATCATTAAGACGGGTTTCGGCCGAACGCAGGTCATCGCTGAATGGCATGATGCTACGCGCATTCCTTAATGCGCCAATAGCGCCATCAGTCGGTGCCAGCGCCATCGTACGAGCCTCCACGACAGTATCCGCGGCGGTAATTTCCTTCTTGAGTTGCCTTAGTTCTTGCTGTTGCTCTGGATCGGATTGACAAGCGGAGTTGATCAATTCCATAGAGCTTGCCGTAGACCAGGCACTTGCGGCGGCTATTTGCGGTAGGGAAACGAAGAAAACCGATGTAAGTAACGTAATAAAAAACAATATTAAAACGGATTTGTTTTGTTTTTTGGGCATGATGCTTCTCCTAAAAAATTGCTTGTAAATGCACAATACGCTGTAGCATGGTTTAAAAACTTCTTAACAAATTGCTTAAACCCTAGTTTTTCTTGCTGGCAAAAAGCAGCAGCCCACCACCAGCCACTATCGCCGCCACACCCGCCCATACCGGGATGTTGACCGTTTTCGTGTCTTTAACGGTCAGCTCTAGCGGGCCGATCTTGGCTTCCTGGGTTTCCCGGGTATAGCTGAAACCGCCATACACCAATCCCAGTATGCCGGCTATGACCAGCATGATTGCCGTGATCTTGATTGCACCCATAATGTTTCTCCTCTCAAATGATACCTGTCTAGGAGTCTGTCGGACTTAACCAGCTTAGCATTGTTAATTTTAGATAGCTTTAATATTTTTTATCCTTAGTATTCAATTAGATAAAAATCAAAAACGC
>DBNZ01000069.1:7731-8658 GCA_002299495.1 Methylococcaceae bacterium UBA659 | reverse complement strand
GACCTTGAAGCCTTCCGCAAGGACAGCAACAACCGCTTGTGGTTTGGCGATGAATTCGGACCATTTTTGCTGGAAACCAATATGAGGGGCAGGGTGCTTCGCGCTGAGATTCACACGCCCAATATCCTGCCAACGGGTTCGACCGCTACGGGCGCAAACGTCATGTCCCCGCAAAATCCTTTCCTAGGCACAGAGATGCCAAACTTGGGCCGATCGCACGGCTTTGAAGGTATGGCGATCAATCCTGCTGGCGACAAGCTCTACACCTTGCTGGAAGGCGCGGTCACGGGTGATGAAAGCGTCAACGGTGCCACGGGCAAAAACCTTCGCATCAACGAATTCAGCACTAAAACCCGGAGCTTTACCGCCAACAACTGGTTGTACCAACTCGAAGCCGACGGTACCAATACCGGCGACATGACCGCAGTCAATGACCATCAATTCTTGGTGCTGGAACGCAACGGCCTGACTGCCACCAGCCCCACTGGAACGCCTTTCAAAAAAGTGTTCTTGATTGACATAGCCAATGTCGCCTCCGGCGGCTTTGTGAAAAAAACCGAGTTGGTTGACCTGATGAACATCGCCGATCCGCATGACCTGAACGGCGACGACAACACCACCTTCACCTTTCCCTTCGTGACCGTTGAAAGCGTGTTGCCGCTAGATGCCAGCACACTCTTAATCATCAACGACAACAACTACCCAGGCGTAGGCGGACGCGACCTGAATTCGGACAACAACGAGTTCATCAGAATCAAATTGGACACGCCGCTGAACTTAGCCACGTTCAATTAAGGGCAAATAAGAGCCTCAATACCCGGTGCAATGAATGTTGACATCGGGTTTTGATGTAGATCGGAAGTAAAGCCGCCCGTGCGTAGCGCAGGGCGGCTGTTTCCGGCATCAGGCGCAGATGCTGGAACGGGG
>DBNZ01000069.1:2828-7346 GCA_002299495.1 Methylococcaceae bacterium UBA659 | reverse complement strand
TCGGTGTTGGCGTCACCCTTGAAGCTGCCGCAGACGGCCACCTCTTCGTCGCCGAACAGTGTTAAGTTCTTGCACAGCAGGATGAAGTCTTGGCTATGGTTCTTGCGCAAGAGGGCGATGGTTTTGATACTTATTTGACAATGCCGATTTTTTTATCGTAGACGCTATTCGCGGCATGAGCTTGCGTTTTTAGAGGGGATGCGAACCGCCACAGGAAAGATGTGCTGGTGGCTATCGGGAAGGGCTGGTTGGATGTGTGGGTTTAGTTGGGGCGTTGCGCCCCAACCAAGTAAAACTTAAACCGAGTAAAACTTAGATCGTGGTCACATTTTCCGCTTGCGGGCCTTTTTGGCCTTGGGTCACGGTGAATTGGACGCTTTGGCCTTCATCCAGCGTTTTGTAGCCGCCTGAGTTGTTGATGTTTCTGAAATGGACGAAAACATCAGGGCCTGATTTTTGTGCGATAAAGCCGAAACCTTTTTCAGCGTTAAACCATTTGACGATGCCGGTGGTAGTTGTTGCAGACATGATAAATCCTGTAGATATAAAGTATAAATTAAGGCCACGATGGCCGATGGAGCTGGTAAAAATGGAGACTACTTGTGGAAAACCGGACGAGGGCTACGCGAAGTGCATCGAAGAGGTAAGCAGCGGGTAAATCTTATTTTAGAAGCTGCGCCGGATTATGGGGCCTCTGACCCTGCAAGTCAAGACATATATTTTGCCTATCACAACGCGGGAGCCTAATAAAATGTTGATTTTCTATCGGGCGCCCGCCCGTGATTGATTTAGGAAAACTCAGGGGAAAACGAGCGCGGGCCACCGCCGCCTACCCCATTACCGTTTCCCAGAATCAAACACACTTTCCCGGTCGCCGCTATTTTGATAGGCACATGTCGGTGCTATGAAGAACTTCTTAAACATCGGCATAAAACTGCCGGTTATCGGGACCGAGTACAGACAATAAATTGCCGCCGCCTCGCCGGTGCTTGTGCCGAAGAATATTTGCGGCACATACAAGGTCAATAAGGCCATCACGAAATGGTAATTCGCCATCTTTTTATTGTCTTTCCACAAATATCCGCTCAAGGCCAATGCGAACAGCGAGCCATACATGACCCACTCGCCATACGCGCTGCCTATCGAATAGGCGATATGGTATTTGCCCATGGTCAAACAAGCGACTAGGTCGCCGATAAAATTAGACGGCAAATTAGAGATTTGCCATTCTTGTGGCAAAAAGTTGCAAATTAAAAACGACCCGCTTAAAAAAGCCCCCAACACAACGGCTTTTTTCAAGGCTAACTGGTCTGACGAATAAGTGGCTAAGGCGGGCATAATCGCTAAGGCTTGTAAGCTGATATGCTGGGTGGATAATTCGCTTAACCATAAATTGGTGCCATAGCCGCACTGGTCTGCGACCGGATAGGCGAAATATTGGATAAACTCCATTAGGGAGAAATGGAGAATCGCATACGCCCTAGCCGCCCTCACCCCAGTCGATTCTTCTTTGTCTAATGCCGTTATCCCAGACGCAACCAAACCGATTACCCCAAGACCCAATGACATATTGGCGTTAAAACACATAGCGTACCTATAGATTTTTAGATTTAAAATTTCCAAAGGTTAGTGGCTTCAAATAAAACCTTTTGGGTTGTTATCGCGTTTAGCAACGCTAATGGGAAAAATACCTCATTTACTGATATTTGTTAATGGTAAAAATGCTATAAAATGACGGGTTTTAACTTTATTGTCGGTTAAATCGGCAACGGAAGGGTAAAGTTATGCGATGTCCGTTCTGTGCCGCAAACGACACTCGGGTGCTTGATTCTAGGCTTACCAATGAGGGCGACCAAGTCCGCCGCCGCCGCGAATGCACGGTTTGCAAGGAACGTTTCACCACCTTTGAAATGGTCGAGTTGCAATTGCCTAGGGTCATCAAGCGCGACGGCACCCGAGAGCCCTTCGACGAGAAAAAACTCCGCTCTGGCATGTTGAAGGCTCTAGAAAAACGACCGGTCGGCAGCGACGACATCGAAGCCGCCATTACCCGCATTAAAAAGGCACTGATAGTGTCGGGCGAGCGGGAAATCTCCGCCCAGGCGTTAGGCGAAAAAGTCATGAAAGAACTGAGTATACTCGACCACGTCGCCTTCGTGCGTTTCGCTTCAGTGTACCGCAGTTTTCAGGATGTCAGCGAATTCACCAACATGATCGCGGACTTGCAAAAGAAAATCTAATGAACGAAGCCCCAGCGGACGACGCTTTTTTCATGGCCCGCGCCCTGCAACTGGCGCGTAATGGGCTTTATACCACTGACCCTAACCCACGGGTCGGCTGCGTGTTGGTCAAAAACGGCCTAATCATCGCCGCAGGCTGGCATCAACGGGCCGGCGGACCCCATGCCGAGATAGCAGCTTTAGCGCAAACCGCCGATGCCCGGGGCGCGACCGCTTACGTCACGCTGGAGCCGTGTAGCCACTACGGCAAAACCCCGCCTTGTTGCAATGCCTTGATCGCTGCCGGCATAGCCCGCGTAGTGGCCGCCATGCAAGACCCTAACCCGTTGGTGTCCGGCCGCGGCCTCGCTAAGCTGCAAGCCGCCGGTGTCGCCGTGACGGCAGGCGTGTTGGCAAGCCAAGCTCGCGCCTTAAACCGGGGCTTTATTAAACGCATGAGCGAAAACCGCCCGTTCGTGCGCAGCAAGCTGGCGATGAGTTTGGACGGGCGCACGGCTTCTGCCTCGGGCGACAGCAAATGGATCACCGCGCCGGAAGCCCGCGCCGACGTGCAGCGGCTCCGGGCGGAAAGCTCGGCGATTCTAACCGGCGTCGGCACCGTGTTGGCCGACGACCCGGCCTTGACGGCGCGGGTAGATTTCGCCGTGGTGCAGCCGATTAGGGTCATTTTAGACAGCCGCTTGCAGACGCCGCCGACTGTGCAAATGGCCAAATTGCCAGGCCGTAGCCTGATCCTGACCTGTTCCGATGACAGCGACAAGCAGCAACAATTGACCGCAGTGGGTTTTGAAGTACATCGGCTTGCAGGACACAACGGTCGGGTGGATTTACAGGCGACCATGGCTTTTTTAGCGGGGCAGCAAATCAACGAAGTCATGGTCGAAGCCGGGGCCGTGCTGAATGGGGCATTGCTGGCTGAAAACCTGATTGACGAACTGGTCGTCTACATGGCGCCTTGCATACTCGGCGATGGAGGGCGAAGCTTGTTCCATTTGCCTGGAGTCACGACGATGGCGGATAAGGTTTTGCTGAAGTTACAAGATGTCCGGCAGGTGGGCGGGGACTTACGAATGACCTATGCCGCTAACGAATAGTGACAAAGCATCAATGACGCACTTTCTGCCGAGTCATGTCCACGAACATGGCGGCTCAGGTTGCTTAACATGAGCACAAATCCGCTAGAAACATTGGCCTTAGAAGTCTTGCCTTAGCGTCTTGGTGAAAGCTTGCTTGGCATCAATTTTAGCCAAACCATCATCCGTCCGAAACCATGAACTCTAATCATTTATTTCCTGATCTTACTGACACCATGTTCACAGGCATCATCCTAGCCATTGGCAAAATCAACGCAATCGAACGTAAAGCCGGCGACTTCAAGCTCACCATAGACACCGGCAAACTGCCGATGGACGGCGTACAAATCGGCGACAGCATCGCCGTCAACGGCGTTTGCTTGACTGCGGTCGAATTGGGCGGCCGGCATTTTTGCGCCGACGTCTCCAACGAAACCTGGTCTCGCACGACCTTAAGCCATGCCGCCGTCGGCAAACCCGTCAACTTAGAGCTGGCCTTGACGCCGTCTACGCGCATGGGCGGCCACATCGTCAGCGGCCATGTCGACGGCATCGGCATTGTGGTCGCAAAGAAATCCGACGCCCGTTCTGTACGCTTTACCATGCAAGCGCCTGGCCCTCTCGCTAAATACATCGCCGAGAAAGGCTCGATTTGTATCGATGGCATCAGCCTGACCGTCAATGCCGTCGACGGCGACCGCTTCGGCGTCAATATCGTCCCGCATACCTTGCAGGAAACCACGCTAGGCCGGGCGAACGTCGGCAACGAGGTCAATTTGGAAATCGATATTCTGGCGCGTTACATGGAGCGCTTGATGCAAGGCGAGGCGGCGGCGAAGCCGTGTAGCGGTGTTACAGAGGCGTTGCTAAGGGAAAGCGGTTTTTTTCAGCCTTGATCAGATTTGGGGCGATATGCCGGATCACAGACAGGTTGGCGGTAAGTTTAAGACAGAGAGGAACTTGCAAAACGCATTAAAGCCAGTTGAATTAGTAACCAGAGCGGCCAAAGTGCGCCGCCAATTGGGACATGTCCCCCTTGATTGACGGAATCAAGCGCTCAAAGAAGACATCGCGGCAGAGCACAAGCGTTGTCGATGGGTGGGACATAAAATTGCCGCAGCCATACGCTATAACGGATGCTCGTTGGAAAGATGATTTGGGTGGACGGTTAGCTGGTGCGCGCGGACACGCATCTGGCGTTAACC
>DBNZ01000069.1:0-2459 GCA_002299495.1 Methylococcaceae bacterium UBA659 | reverse complement strand
GTTTTAACCCTTCGATTTTCATGACTCACAGAGACAGCCATGCTCTAAATTTTGTAAAAACGACGACATTTCCAGTGACTGACCGAAAACAGAGCTATCGGCTGAAAAAAACAGACTCAGAGAGCGTCAAAAATAATTTTGTTCGCTGGTTGCACCATAGTTTTGCCAGTTCCTCAACGGTTTGATTTGAGCCAAAAATCCGGGCCACCCGTGCCCGTTTCATAACTCGTTAAAACAAGGAGTTGGTGTTAGTATTCATGACGTATTAAGGCCATTAAGGAAGCGTTGAATACATCCTTTGGCGTGCTTTATTGGAATGACCGGCATGCTTCTGCATCTGGCGGGGATTGCCGGGCAATGGAAGGAATCAATCCACTTGACGTTTCTTAACAGGGCATTGGGTTAACCCTTGCTTTAATCCATCCTGATAACTTTTAAATACTACGGGTAAGTCAATGAATAATAAATCATCATTAGATATCCGCCTGATGGCTGCATTGGCCATCAGTTTTTTAACAGCCAGCCCTTTGGCGAGATCGGTCACCTATGAGCCATCGGGACTTGGACAAAGTGATAGGGCAGAAATCGGGCAGTCCGATTCTTTGTCTATAGAAAATGTGAGTCCGCCTTCCTTTTTAGATTCATACCAAAAATCTGCAGCGGACCAAAAAAAATCAGATTACCTCGAGACCTTGAACCTTCTGAAAGATAAAAAGCTTAAAGAGGCTAAGGTAAAAATTGACAAGTTATTAAAAGACAACCCTAAGGCCCCCGAATACTACAATTTACGCGCTTTATTGGAAGTATTGGAAAAAAAACCTGAAGCGGCCCGGCACAGCTATGAGAAGGCGTTGTCCATCGACCCCAGCAATGTCTTGTCGTTGTTAGGGCTGGCCCAATTGAAAATTGAAGCGGGCGAACTGGACCAGGCTAAAGAGTATGTGAATAAGGTACTCAACATAAACAGTAAAAACATAAACGCCTACCAATTGTTAGCGGGCATCGCCGTCAAACAAAAACAATACGCCGAGTATGAAACGGTCTTGTTAACCGCGTTGGATAAAGTAAAGGGCAATATCGCCCTAGAGAAGGCGGTCATTAGCGATCTTATCAAATTGTACGGTTTCCAAAAGCGGCCGGAAAAAGGCTTGTCGTTAAGCGAAGATTTAGCCAAACGCCACCCGAACAATAGCCAGGTCCTATCGGTTTTGGCGGTGGCTCAAATTATGGCCGATAAAAAGGATCTCGCGGAGAACACCTTGCGCCAGTTGATAGGCCAAGAAAAGCAAGATGTTGCTAGCCGATTGTTATTGGCGAAGTTGTTGATGGGGCAGCCCGGCAAAGACAATGAAACCCTTGGCTTGTTGGATGAAGCTATGGCAATAGACCCTAAAAATACCCAGGCCATAACGCTAAAAGCAGTTTATTTGACCAAGCTCCAACGCTACCCGGAAGCCTTGGACTTGGCCAATAAAGCGAGTCAGCAATTCCCCGCCTTGTCTTTGGGGAACGCCTTGAAAGGCGGTGTGTATTTGGCGGAGAAAAAACTCGACCAAGCCCTTGAAAGCTTCCAGCAAGCTTACAAAACCCAACCTAACGACAAATTGCTGTTTGTCATCGTTGATCTAATGAAAGCCCAAAAACAGCAAACCGAAGCGATAGCACTCCTGGAAAAAGCCTTAAAAAAAGCCCCTGGTAATAATGCTATCCACTTTAACTTGGCGGAAACCTACCTGCAAAGCAATGACCCGGCCAAAGCCGAAAAACATTACCAGGCGATACTGGCCACACAGCCCGAAAATGTATTGGCATTGAACAACTTGGCTTGGCTATATGCGCAACAAAACAACCCTAAAGCCTTGGAATTGGCTAAAAAAGCTTTCGATCTGGCACCCGAATCAGCCGCTATTGTTGATACCTACGGTTATGTCTTGGTCAAGCAAGGAAAACCTGCGGAAGGGTTGGCTATGTTGAAAAAAGCCGCTGGTTTAGCCCCTAAGGCCAATGACATCCAGTTTCATCTGGCAGAGGCTTATGTCGCCAATGACAACAAACGCAAAGCAATTGAGATATTGGAAACGATAACCAAAGCCGAACAGGATTTTCCGGAAAAAAAAGCCGCTGCTGACTTATTGGCTAAATTGAAGGCGAATTAGCCACAATTTTATGAATTTTCAGCACCCTGGCAGCCTCTGTTGTGGTTTGGCCAGTTATTAGCATGAGAAAAGCAAGGGTTACACGATGACCAACCAACAAGCCATAGACCAAATTTGGGCGCTGTTTAGGGAAACTGACCTGAAGTTCAAAGAAACCGACCGCCTGATGAAAGCAAGATCGGAGGAAACCGACCTGAAGTTCAAAGAAACCGACCGCCTGATGAAAGCAAGGTCGGAGGAAACCGACCTCAAATTTAAAGAAACCGCCCTTAGGTTTGAAGAAACCGACCGAATAATCAGGGC
>DBNZ01000078.1 GCA_002299495.1 Methylococcaceae bacterium UBA659 | reverse complement strand
GTAGTCCTGATAAGCCGGCAACGCAATCGCCGCCAAGATACCGATGATCGCGACTACGATCATCAACTCGATTAAGGTAAAACCTTGTTGTGCTTTTTGCATTTTCATAACATGCCTCATTTGTTTGGTTTAAGTAGGAAGAAACATCCGAAAAAGACAAAGCATTTTCCGTGCCAATGTCTAAATTACTTTTCCCCATTCAATCCATGTCTTCAAAAAAACCATAACAAATTGTTTTTATTTAAAAAATTATTTTATTTTCAGAACCGGCACAAGAGTTTATTTTCAGCCCAAGCCTAGACCACCGCCTAGCGGCCCGGTTTTAAAAAAATCACCCTACCTTACGCTGTCAATTTGTAGCAAAAATTGTCACCTGCGCCCCTTCCTGCTAAACCGTCATTGCTGTCATACCCGATGGGCATTTATACCCGCTGCGGGTAGGGGCGACGCCCCCGTCGCGACTAGGGAGCGGTTTTTGGGCCTAAGTTCTGTTAGGCATAAAATCACACAATTTCTTATGCAAAAGTTATTTCTTACATATTGTTTTTAAAATACTTGAACGTATAATGCCAAACTTAAGTTTTTAACTACTGTTGAACAGTTCTCATAGCCTTTAAATTATCAAGGGTATCTGTTGAAATAGAAATTACAATTCGGGGACATAAAATGAAATTCTTACAAGACGAAATATTATTTGAACACTTGTCAAATCCTAGCAGGTCGGTTGTTGGCGAAAAAAATCAAATTAAAGCAAAAACTTCATCTTTTGTTTCGTCTAATGCCAAAGGTGATTTACGTTCCGTGTCAGATTTTGAACATATTGAAGAACTGGGAAAATCATCAGCAGATTGTTTGCAAGCAATTTTTGCATAAAATAACTATAACAACACAAAGAAGCGCCGTAACTGGCGCTTTTTTTTAAAATGGTTTTACCCATAATGAAAATACTTTTTAACGATGAGCCTAGCCAAGATGTGGTATCCATACTAGCGTTTATTGATGGCTTTGCATCAAAATTTTGTCCAACTAAAGTCATATCAATAGAGGTTCAAAAAATAGAATCTATAGTTCAAGGAATTAGAAGAGATTTCCCTCATAATGACGGACTCTCAGAATCTAGTGCATTTAAAAAAGTCGCTAATTTTATCGCTTACTTTGTTGCTGAAAGACCCATCCTTGAACCATTCAAAGAAAGTAATTTACCTAGCGACATATTAAAAATAAGCAATCATGAAAACTCAATAGTGGCTTTACTCATTGGTTTATCTGCATTGCATAATGCTGTCATTTATCAGAACGGTAAAACAGTTTCTTTAGATAACCCTATAGAGCTATCAAAACACTCTTTTGTTGATATAGTGGATGCCTTAGCGAGTATCTCTCCTCAAACCCACTTTAAGTTGCTAACAGTTTTTCTTGAGCAAATGTCATATAAAACAAATCCGCATTGTCAGTACAAAACAGAACAATTCAAATAAAAACACAGCCCAACAAGTCAGTCAAAGGCGCGTGCGCCTTACCGTAACTTTAGGTTGGCCAAGCCAACCTACGCGGTTGTTTCGTCACGCCGCCTATGTCGTCATTCCGGCATTCCACTTGTGCCCTCTTCAGGGTATTCCGGAATGACGGTTTTCGGATAATGAAAACGATCCTTAAGCCTCCGGCTTCAACTCCCGCGCCAATAGATTTTGCACTGCGGCTATCGGTGCTAATCCTTGGTACAGCACTTGGTAAGTTTGTGCGGTGATGGGCATGTCGATGCCGTGTTGTTGGGCCAAGTGGTGGGTTTCGCGGGCGGCGCATATGCCTTCGATTTCCTGGCCGATGTCGGCCATGGCTTGTTTGGGGTTTTGGCCTTTGCCAAGGGCTAAACCAAAGCGGCGGTTGCGGGATTGGTCATCGGTGCAGGTCAGGATTAAATCACCTAGGCCGGCTAAGCCCATGAAGGTTTCTTGTTTGCCGCCTAGGTGAACGCCGAGCCGGATGATTTCGGTCAAGCCCCGGGTAATCAGCGCTGCGCGGGTGTTAGCGCCAAAGCCTAGGCCATCGGCGATACCTGCGGCAATGGCCAGGACATTTTTGACCGCGCCGCCCACTTCCACGCCGATTAGGTCGGTGCTGGTGTAGGTGCGGAAATAGGCGTTGTGCAAGAGACCTGCGAGTTGCCCGGCAAAATCGGCGTCGGCTGAGGCCACGGTGATGGCGGTAGGCAGGCCGGCGGCCACTTCTTGGGCGAAAGAAGGGCCGGAAATGATGGCGGCGGAGGTTTGCCGGGAAAGGGTGGTGGCGACGATTTGATGCAGCAGTTGGCCGCCGTCGGGGCTAAAGCCCTTGGTCGCCCAGGCAATTTTGGTATCGTTGGGCAAATGGGGTTTGATGGCCGCAAGCGTGGACTGGAACGCATGGCTGGGTACGCAGACCAAGACTATCGGGCTAAATTCGGCCGCTTCGGACAGGTTGGCGGTGACCGATAAGTGGTCCGGAAAGGCATGGCCGGGCAGATAGCGGCGGTTTTCCCGTTGTTGCGACAAGGTTTCAACATGGCCGGGAGTGTGGTCCCAGAGCAAGGTTTGGCAACCGTTGCGGGCCGCCAAAATGGCCAGTGCCGTGCCCCAGGAACCGGCCCCCAATAACGCGATTTTTGGTGTCATTAATGCTTAATTTAAGGAAACTCTGACTAAGTCCCCTCCCCCTAGGGTACCCTACCCGGCTGCTAACATTTTGTGTAGATACCTATGGCCGAAAGGGAGGGCGTTTCTCGATTTAATCAGAGCTTAGTTAAGAGTCGGCTTCACCGCTTCGAGCGATTGTTGTTGCAGGTGTTGGGCATAAAGGGCGTCAAAGTTGACCGGTGCCAGTAATAATTGTGGGAATCCGCCTTTAGCGACTAAGTCAGAGACGGCTTCACGGGCATAGGGAAACAAAATATTGGGGCAGAAGCTGCCTAACATGGTGCCCATCTCCTGTTCGGTAAAGCCGACTAAGGTAAACACGCCGGATTGTTTGACTTCAACCAAATAAGCGACGTTTTCCCCCACTTTGACGGTGATGGTCACGGTTAAGGTGATTTCATACAGGTTACGGTCCTGCAACGTGGTGACATGGGTGCCTAAGTTGAAATCAACGTTAGGTTCCCATTTTTCGGTGAATATGCCGGGGGAGTTGGGGGTTTCAAAAGATAAGTCCTTGGTGTAAATCTTTTGGATGGCAAATTGTTTTTCGGTGTTAGTTTGTTCGGCCATGGTGTTATGGGTCAGTAGTTAAAGGAAAAAGTGGGTTTACGCTTTGGCTAGTTTTGGCGATTTGATCGGCAGTTTGTAATCATTTTCCCATGACTGTATGCCGCCGGTGATGACAAACACTTGTTCAAACCCGGCTTTGGTCAGCAGCCGCCCAGCCGTGACCGAGCGGGCGCCGGTTTCACAAAATACCAGTATAGGCTTGGCCTTATATCCGGCTAGGCCGGGCAATTGTTCGGAAAATTTGTCCAGCGGGGTGTTGATAGCGTTTTCAATCTGCTTTTTCTTGAACTCGGCCGGTTCCCGCACGTCAATGATAACCACATCGCCTTGGTTGATTTTGGCCACCGCCTGTAATGGCGAGATGGATTTGAATTTTTTAAATGCGGATTCGACTAAATCCTGCACCAGCAAATAAGTGACCACCAATAATGCCAACGACAAAATATAGTGGTTTGTAGCAAATTCCAGATAACGTTCCATAGAGTAGATTTTTAAGCTGACTTGATTGTACGGGTTGTTTATAAGTGCTGATGGCAAAATACGTCGCGCATCATCTTTATCAGTTGCAGCACCCGTTCATCGTCGATGTAATAAAAGACCCGATTGGCTTCTTTGTTGCTGCCGAGGATGTTTTTTTCCCTGAGAATGGACAGGTGTTGCGAGACGTTGCTTTGGCTGGTGCCTACTTGTTCTACGATGTCTTGGACGCTAATGGCCTTGTTACCTAAGACACAAAGTATTTTTAACCGCAACGGGTGTGACATGGCTTTTAGCGACCTGGCCGCTTTGGTGATATCGGCGTCGTTGTACAACGCCAACGGTTGTTCATTTGTGTCCATATAAACTTCATCCCACTAATGCCGGCATTCGGGGCTAAAGGCAGCCACCGATAAGAATTTATTCACGACAGTTAACAAGGTATGGTGACTATCACTATAATACCCTACTGTTTCAGCGGGGCATTGTACCCGAATTTAACACTTCTGTAATCGCAAATACGAAGCAATGGTGCAATTTCTCTTTAATGGGCGAACCTGCCTTATTTCTAATGGTTTGATAATTTGACCGGTAATCCCCCCCCCCTTGTTTCCCTAAGCTTATGGGCATTGTTGGTTATTGCGTTCAATGCCCGCTGCGTCCAAGCCAAGCCAACCGAGGCCACAACCGCACCCCAGCCAAGCCAGCAACAACTGACGTATCATCAACACAACATCGCCAACCTGCTTGGTGACGTGGAACGGCGCTACGGGGAAGCGGTCGCTTCTTTGCGTCAACTTCGGCTCAAACTGGAACAAAAAGAACGGGAATTAGCGACCATCCAACAGGGGCTGAGGCTACTTGAAAAAAACATCGGCGAGCAACAAAAAATCCTGGCGGCCGAAGTAAAGGCCGCTTATCAAATGGGCAAGCAACAGCGGCTAAAATTGTTGCTGAATCAAAATGACCCTGCCTTGTCAGGGCGCATGTTGAAATATTTCCAATACTTCACGCAGCAACGGATTGACGAAATCAGGCGAACCGAAAAGCTATTAGCAGACCTGGATAGCAAAAACCAGCAACTTCGGCAGCAACGCTCCGAGTTAGAGGGCTTGTTGTCACAGAAGAAAATGGAGCAGGCCGAATTGGCTAAGGCCAAAGAGGAGCGCAACAAATTACTGGCCCGCTTGACCGGACTATCCGCCGAGGAACAACTCAGGCAACTTAGACAAAGCGAAACAGTCATAGCCAGCTTATTGGGCAGCTCTCCAAATACCGGTTCCATCGCATCCATCGCATCCATGGCATCAAATGATGTGGCGGAGGATGACGAAAACACCAGACAAGAGAGCGTCGCCACCCAGCGGGCACCGAAATTTTCTGAATTAAAAGGCAAGTTGCGCCCGCCCACCGAAGGCCGCATCGTCCAGCAATTTGGCAGCCCCCGTTTGGAAACCGTTTGGGACGGCATCTTAATTGCCGCCCCGGAAGGCACTGAAGTTCATGCCGTGGCCGATGGCAAGGTGGTCTTTGCTAAGTGGCTGAAAAGCTATGGTTATTTGATGATTTTGGAACACGGCACGGATTACATGACCTTATATGCCTTCAACCAAAGCCTGTTTAAGCGCAAACACGATGCCGTGCGCTCCGGCGAAATCATCGCGGCAGTGGGCCAAAGCGGGGGACGGCTGCAGCCCGGCCTGTACTTTGCCATCCGTAAACAAGGTGTGGCGGTGGACCCTGCGTCTTGGTGGCAAAAATAAACTGCAAAAAATAACTGTAATTTAAATCAGTTGTAAGATAATAACGTATTGATATTAAGTGGATTTGGAGTTTAAAGGCGCATGCACAACAAAAAAACGATTGTTATTTTATCCTTAGGGTTCATCTTGGGTGCCTTTATGAGCACTTGCGGGAATGTCTTAGCGGAAAAAGACTACGACATGACGACGGAGTCAGACACCCTTCCTTTTGAGGAACTACGCGCCTTCACCGAGGTTTTCGGGCGGATTAAGCGTGATTATGTCGAACCCGTTTCCGATGAAAAATTATTGGAAGACGCCATCCGTGGCATGTTGGCCGGGCTGGACCCGCACTCTGCCTACCTGGTCGCCGACGAATTCCAAGAGCTGAAAGAAGGCACTACCGGTCAGTTCGGCGGCCTAGGCATTGAAGTGACGATGGAGAACGGCTTCGTGAAAGTGATCTCCCCCATTGACGACACCCCGGCGCAAAAAGCCGGGGTTAAGGCCGGCGATTTGATCATCAAGCTTGATGAGAAGACGGTCAAAGGCATGGGCTTGAACGAAGCGGTCAAAGCCATGCGCGGCGAACCGGGTAGCAAAATTGCGATCACCATCGTCCGCGAGGGGGAAGACGCCCCGCTTAAATTCACTATCTCCCGCGCCATCATCAAAGTGAAAAGCGTAAGAACCCGGATCCTGGAAAAAGGCTACGGTTATGTCCGCATCAGCAGTTTCCAATCCGGTACCGGCGATAACCTGGAGGAAGCGCTGGCCGCGCTGAAAAAGGAAAACGGCGGCAAGTTAAGAGGCATCGTCTTGGACTTAAGGAACAATCCGGGCGGGGTTTTGGATGCCGCAGTCAGAGTGAGCGACATTTTTCTTAGCAGCGGGTTGATCGTTTACACCGAAGGCCGCATAGAAAACTCTGCCATGCGTTTTAGCGCCACACCCGACGATTTGCTGCATGGTGCACCTATGGTCGTGTTGATTAACGCAGGCTCCGCTTCGGCATCGGAAATTGTTGCCGGGGCGTTACAAGACCATAAACGCGCCATCATTATGGGTGAAAGATCGTTTGGAAAAGGCTCGGTTCAAACCATCCTGCCCACTAACGACGGTTCCGCCATTAAACTGACCACGGCCCGCTACTTTACCCCTTCCGGCAGATCCATTCAGGCCGAGGGCATCGAGCCGGACATTGGTCTCGCCCGCCTTAAGCTGGAAACGGTTGACAGCTCGAATTTCACCCCCATCAAGGAGGCCGACCTTTCCGGGCATTTACTACAAAACGGCAAGCCGAAAGACCCTGCAAAAGGCGCAGGCCAAACCCTAGGCGATATTGATAAGGATAGTTTGATCAAAGACTATGCTTTGTATGAAGCTTTCAACCTGTTAAAAGGCATCAGCATTACCCAAAACAAGTGAGCGAGTTCCGCACTCCCGCCCCCATCCGCCCTGTTACAGGTTGATGGGGGCGAGGGGTGGTTCTGGCCACAACCCCCATCCCCTGTTGAAAACCCCTTAAACCCTAACTCTTAATTCACAAGGTTACTTAATTTATGCCATTTCTCACCGATACCATAGGTTACCTGGCGGCCGCCTTGACAACCGCTGCCTTCATACCCCAAGCCATAATGACCATCCGCACCCGTGACACCAGTTCGATATCGTTAAGCATGTGCAGCTTATTGAACCTGGGCGTACTTTGTTGGCTGGTTTACGGGATTCTCATCGACAACACCGCCATCATCCTAGCTAACGCCATCACGTTCGTATTAGCCGCCTCTATCTTGGCCGTCAAAATCTACAATAGTTTTACTAAGTCCCCGTAACGGCATAGGGCGGTGGTCAGATTTGGACGGGTAAAAAATCGTCGGGGCGGCGTCCCTAACCGTTACCGTCACCTTTTAACCACTGCCCGGCATTGCAACCCATCCTAGCCGCCTTGATCATTAGATAGGCTAAAGATAGACCAACGGAGCAAATGAACTGATGACCCTTAAAAAAGTGACCCTAACCCAGTTTATCATCCAGCAACAACGCGACTTACCGGAAGCTTCCGGCACCTTCACCCTTTTATTGAACAACATCGTCACTGCCTGTAAACAAATCGCGCAACAAGTTAACAAAGGGCAATTGATTGGCGTACTCGGCAGCGCCGAATCAGAAAACGTGCAAGGCGAAGTGCAAAAAAAGCTCGATATTATCACCCATGACATTATGGTAAACGCCCTAAACTGGACCGGGCAGTTGGCGGGCATGGCTTCGGAAGAAATCGACGGGCTTATTCAAATCCCGCCGCAATATCCTAAAGGCAAATACCTGGCTTTGTTCGACCCCTTGGACGGTTCGTCGAACATCGACATCAACTTGGCGGTAGGGACTATCTTTTCCATCCTCCGCTGCCGCGAAGGCATCGAGCCGGAACTGGAAGATTTTTTGCGTAAGGGCGTTGAGCAAGTGTGCGCCGGTTTTGTGCTATACGGACCATCCACCATGATGGTGTTGACGACAGGCCACGGCGTGAACGGTTTTACCCTAGACCAAGAGATCGGCGAGTTCATCCTCACCCATCCGAACATGAAAATCTCTGAAGACACCAACGAGTTCGCCATCAACATCTCCAACCAACGGTTTTGGGAACCGCCGGTGCAGCGTTATATCGACGAATGCTTACAAGGCAAGGAAGGGGTGCGCGGCAAAGATTTCAACATGCGCTGGGTCGCCTCGCTAGTCGCCGACGTTTACCGGATTTTGACCCGGGGCGGCGTGTTCCTGTACCCGCTAGATAGCAAGCACCCCGATAAACCCGCCAAACTGCGCTTAATGTACGAAGCCAACCCAATGGCTTTTATCGTTGAACAAGCGGGCGGCGCCTGCATTACCGGACGCGAAAGGATTTTAGAACTCAAACCTGTCGGCATCCATGAACGGGTTCCGGTAATTTTAGGCTCAAAAAATGAAGTTGACCGGATTGCCGCCTATCACCTAGAAAGTGGCCAAGGTGGATAAAAGTGGATAAAGGTTATGGCCGCATCGGGGCACCGAAGGCATTAGATCGCGTGAAGTTTTTGCAGCTTGCTGGGGCTTGGATGCCCAAAACCAGCTTTCGCAAAAATAGCGACTCATCGCTAATGCGTTAAAAAAGTAATCGTTTCAATAAAGGCTTAGGCCGCCTAAAACCATTGGAGATCAGGGAAAATTTTGCCCCATCCCGCTAAAAAGCCAACCCATTCCACCGCATGTCCACGCTTTACTGACCCTGGAGACCCTCATGCAAAAAACTATCGGCTACGCCGCATTCGACCACCAATCGCCATTGGCCCCTTTCAGTTTTGAACGGCGGGACCTAGGCCCATCGGACGTGCACATAGAAATCCTCTACTGCGGGGTTTGCCATTCTGACATCCATCAAGTCCGCAATGAATGGGCCAACGCCACCTACCCGATGGTTCCAGGGCATGAAATTATCGGCAAAGTGACCGCCCTAGGCAGCGTCGTCACCGAATTTACAGTCGGCGAAATGGTCGGCGTCGGTTGCTTGGTCGATTCTTGCCGCACCTGCCACGATTGCCAAGACCAATTGGAACAATTTTGCGATAACGCGACCTTCACCTACAACTGCCCAGACCCGCAATCAGGCGCAAGCACCTATGGCGGTTACTCCAACCAAATCGTAGTCGACCAAGATTTTGTCTTGCATATTTCCGATAAACTCGACCCCGCCGCAGCGGCGCCGCTGCTTTGTGCCGGCATCACCACGTATTCGCCTTTAAAGCATTGGCAAGTGAAAGCGGGGGACAAAGTCGGCATTGTAGGCTTAGGCGGGCTGGGTCACATGGGCTTGAAATTTGCCAAAGCCTTAGGGGCTTATGTCGTTTTGTTCACCACCTCCACCAACAAAGCCGAAGACGGCAAACGGCTAGGCGCCGATGAAGTGGTGCTGTCCAAAGAAACCGATGCGATGGGCAGGCACACGGCCAGTTTTGACTTCATTTTAGACACAGTCGCGGCCGCACACGACCTAGATGCCTACACCCGGTTACTGAAACGTGACGGCACCTTGTGCCTGGTAGGCTTGCCCGACCATCCCCATCCCTCCCCTGCGGTAGGAAATTTGATTTTCAAGCGCCGGCGCATCGTCGGCTCACTGATCGGCGGCATCAAAGAAACCCAAGAAATGCTGGATTTCTGCGCCGAACATGACATTAGCGCCGACATTGAAATCATCCCTATCCAAGACATTAACCAGGCCTATGGGCGCATGTTGGGGAATGATGTCAAATACCGGTTCGTCATTGACCTGGCCAGCCTTAAAGCGAGTCTGTAATTTGGCCGATTTAGGCCCCAGGTTGTGATTTGTGGGCAGGCCTTAGTCGGTTACACTAATCCAAGTTAGGCTGACAAAACATCTACCGCAGCCCCTTGAAAAATCAAATTTCGCCCCCCCCCCCCTACATCAAAGCCCCGCGCCAATGAGCGCTTT
>DBNZ01000089.1:5762-6781 GCA_002299495.1 Methylococcaceae bacterium UBA659 | reverse complement strand
AGGCCTGCAGTTGCTCATAAAGATTGGGTTTTCAAATGGCGTTCATCTAACAGCCCTCGCTATCTATTTTCCTTGATCCCGCACCCGCACAATATGCCCGTCATCCATTTCCGCGATCCGGTCGGCGAATTCAAAAATCCGGGCGTCGTGGGTGACTATGACCAAGGCGCGGCCTTCGTGTAAGGCGACTTCTTTCAATAAATTCATCACATTATGACCCGTTTGATGATCCAACGCACTGGTGGGTTCGTCACAAACAATCAACCTAGGGCTATGCACCATCGAGCGGGCGATGGCGACCCGTTGTTGTTGGCCGCCGGACAACTGCCCAGGCAAGGAGGTTGTCCTCGAACCCAAACCGACCCGGTCCAACAAGTCCGCCGCCTTGCGTTCGGCCGGCTTGCGTTTCATGCCGTTAATGATTAAAGGCAGGGAGACATTTTCGGCCGCTGTCAGCGATGGCAACAAATGGTAGGTTTGAAAAACAAAGCCGATATTTTCCGCCCGGAAGGCCAATTTGTGTTTGCTGGACATCGTTTGCAGGTTTTTCCCAAACAATTCACAAACCCCGCTGTCTTGGTCTAGGATGCCGGCAATCACCGAAATCAACGTGGTCTTGCCACAACCCGACGGCCCTACCAGCATCATCAATTCTCCCAAGGCAATGTCCAGGTTGATACGGTTTAAAGCCGTGACGATTTGCCCACCGGTATCGTAGGTCTTGACAATATCCTGGCATCGCACCGCCCATTGTGGCCCGGCCACGGTTTACCCTTTGAAAACGATGGCCGGCTCCAGCCTGATGACTTTCATGATGCTGACCAAGGCGGCAAATACGCAGATCAGGCTAACCCCGACGCCGCTGAAAACCAACAACTGCCACGGGAACTTGAAGGCCAAGATGGTATGGCGCATGGAATAGCCGAACAAGGCGGTCAAACCCACCCCTAACCCGTAGCCAATACTGCCGACCATGACGGCCTGTAGCAAAATCATCCGCAGCAAGGTCATGTTACTGG
>DBNZ01000089.1:4579-5369 GCA_002299495.1 Methylococcaceae bacterium UBA659 | reverse complement strand
GTTTGTCCGGCAATCGCCGCCCCCACGAGAAAACCCAAAGCCACTGAAATGCCAAAGTTAATCGGGATGCCGGTGTATTTCATGAAATAGTTGTAGGTTAGCTCCTTGAACCCGTCACGGGTATAAGCCGCCAAACCCGTGGTTTGCCGGATGCGTCCGATCAGTTCTTTTATATCTTGGCCGGGCTTGGCTTTGACCAAAACAAACGACAACAGTTTGCGCTCCCTAGGGGCATAACTTTTTGCCCGCGAATAAGTGGTGTAAACCACCGGTTGTGACTGGAACGTCCGGGTGACCTTGGCAAACCCGACGATGATGGCGCGGTGGTCGTTCAATTCCAGGCTGTCACTCACTTGAATCGGCATGCGTTTGCCCCCGGTCGGCGAGGGTTTGTCCAGTTTGTCGCGGGCGCCGTCAATATCGACGATGATGCCGTCGCTGCGGCGCAAGTCCGCCACCTTGCCTTCCAGCATAACCGCCGGCCCGCCAATCAAGGTGGTGTCATCCAAACCAATGACGTTGCAGGTTTGGAAGGTGCCGTCCCGCAAACGGGCTTTCAGCAGACCCTTGTACATCGGCATGGCCCACTGCACCCCGGCAATTCCCCGCACCCGGTACAATTCCGTGTCCTGTAACGGTTTGATATCGTCGACATATTGGACTTTTGGATCCATCACCCAAATGTCCGGCAGACCGACATCGGAGATAAAACTAAATGACCTTGCCATCAAACCCACAAAAATGGCCGGTTGCTGGGTCATAATCAACGAAGCAAAAGTCAAGCCCATGA
>DBNZ01000089.1:0-4177 GCA_002299495.1 Methylococcaceae bacterium UBA659 | reverse complement strand
CCCCCCCCCGTTCGGTTAGTCTAACCTTTGCGGCGCGGTTAGCAAAAATTGGGCGATATGTGGACACAGCCGGTCTATGACCGAACGGGAATGTTTGAGCATCAGGCATTGCCCCAGAAGTGATTTAAAATGTATTTAAGATCAATTAGTTAAAACCAAGCTCTTGAGCGGCGCAGCAACCAGAGTGTTGCTGAATAGGTGGGCAAGGGACGGAGCCATAAGAGCAGAATACGCAACAATGCCCAGCATTAGGGCGCAATAACTCACGACAACCAGAACATTCGTAGAAAAATAGGCAGCTATCGGTAGGCATCATTTCCGTTTTGGCAGCGCCACAAAATGGGCAAGTAATAACAGACTCAAGAATAACGGCTTTTGTTTGGCGGGGCGGGCAAGCGTTGCATTGCTTGGCGGCGTGATGGTTTAGCAGCGCAGCGACTACAAGGCCTGCCAGACCACCATAAACTAAGCTGGCTTCACGAAATACATGATAGTACGCCAAGATGGCGGCAACCGCGCCAAGCATAACTCCCAACGGGAGGGGTTGCCTGTGGCTGCGAAATGCCACGATAACCCCCAAAAGCGCCAGCAGTGTAAAGCCCTGAAAAAACCACTCAGATACGGATTGATAGGGCATGAGGAAACCCAGGCCGAGAGACGCGCCTGCCGTTGCGAGCAAAGGCAGGCAACATGGGGTGGCGGCGGCAAAAGCGGCAAAAGTTCCGCCGACGGCTCCGAATTTATCAAGGTGGCTAAGTTTTTCTGACATTTTTTGAACTCCTACAACAGTTAGTGGTGTTGAGAAGTCTAAACGCCGTACTCAAGTACGGAGTCAAGTCATTTTTTTTGCAATGGCGGCGATGATGGGGCAACCTCGATGGGTTGAATCAAGCTCGCAGGATTGAATAAGTTTCTCTAGGGTGTTTTCTATAGATTGCAAATCGAGAAGTTTATTTTTGATTATTTCTAGTTTATGAATGGCAAGCTCTTTTGCTTCGACGCAGCACCCGTCGCCTAAAGCCAGAAGATGGGCAATTTCAGCAAGACTAAAACCCAGTTCTTTGGCGCGCCGGATAAAAAGCAATCTAGCCATAATGTCTTCAGAATAGACGCGATGGCCTGACGGCGGTTTTTCTGGCTTTTCAATTAACCCAATACGCTGATAATAGCGTATTGTTTCAATGCCAACGCCGGTATTCTTTGCCGCTAAATGGATCGTTAGTGGCTTTTTAGCCATTGCCTCTCAAGAATCTCTTTTCAACCACTTGAAAATAAATGGGGTTTTTGCGCGAAATTGCAACACTTTTCGCCGCTTTTTGGGGATTGCTTCTAACGTAGAGCTAAGCCGTTAATCGCGGCCTCCTTGCAGGCACGTTAACCTAACCCGGACAATACGCCGTTGCCCATCTAACCAGCCATTCTAGGTTATTGCAGATAATCGTTAACATGCAATGGGTCATATTCTTGGTGTGCAGAGGTTTCAGCAGGATAACCGCTAAAAAAATCATTCAGCTCTTGCACTAAGAGCTTGGTGCGTTCGGACAATTGCAGGAGACGGGCGCGCACTTTTTTATTCCAACCCACAGGTTCGGTAAACGGCAACAACATACGGGCGAGCGTTAGATGTTTCTCAAAAACATCGGCTAAGTTTTCAATCAAGCCGAGTTCTTTTTGCCTATCCAGCAATCTGTTGGCAATCATCCTGGCATAGAATTTACTGGCGAACACATGTACGGGAATCATTACGGCTATTATAAAAATGACTATTAGCGGGCCGATAATGGGATCAATCAACAAATCGACAATACCGCCAATCTGGATTTCCACAAACACAATGGTCACCACTAGCACGCTTAGAACAATAAGGCTGCTCAGGTTGACCCATTCTTTCCACAAGTCCAAACCTTGTTTTACCTCTGGAATGACAACGACTTCCAAATCTTGAATGTTTTTCTGCAGGGCCAACAACACCCGATAGGAGCGGTCATGCCCCACGTTAAGGATACGGCTGTCCAATTCGGCGAAGTAGCGGTTAGACTGTGGGGCAATGGCGGCTTGTTGATTTGGCATGATAATAAAATGCCCCGTGTTTAAACCAAATTCCGCTAATTTCCGTTGCCAAAGGTTAATATTCTCGGCATTGCCCAAGGTCGGCGATTCTTCAATCAAGTATATGAATTTATTGCTGTCCTGATGGTTGACTATGGCCTGGATAAACGCATTGACCAGAACCGTGTCCTGCTCTAGCGCATCGGTGAACACCAACACCAAGTCAGATTGCTCAATGGTGTGTTTCACCAACATAGAAACCACCGGGGTCATCAAAACCGTCATCAGATTGGGCGCATCGATAAACAACTTTCCTTTGAGTTTCGGGCTGTTATAGGTTTTAAGTTCCAAATAGGAATTGACACGAGTACCCTCGCCGGCTTCTTGTTGCTCAATCTTTCGGCTGACTTGGTAAAATGGGTGGCGCGGATCAACGTCCAATGCCGTGGCCGGCAGGGTAACGGAATTGGCTTGGCTGCTGTATAGCAACACCGAAAACTTATGATGGGCGGCCTGGATCCCGGCGGTCAACGGTTCCGAACCGAAGTAATTGTTCATAAACCGGGTCTTAGCGGAAGAATTGCCGCCAAAAAGGCTGATGACCGGCCACCAGGATTGTTTGCTGGCGGTGGTATCCTCCGCGCCGATCAGACCTAAATCAAATTCAATTTGATCCAGTTCCTGAAATACTTTTAAGGCCCTTTGCAATACGGGGTTATTGCTGGCGAATTGTTTTTCAAGATTATACAAATGTTTGCTGGATGATTTTTCAGTCATTTATTACCCCCCATATTGGTGTTTATTGGTATCAGTTTTTCACAAGTTCCCTAGCTGTCAACCGCAGGCCATCACTACGAGCCTAGTGCGTCAATAGCGTATTTTGCGCCGGTTTGCTGCGGTCCGTTTCCGGGTAATCTATAGTGTAATGCAAACCCCGGCTTTCCTTACGCTGCATCGCACACAGCACTATCAATTCAGCAACGATCACTAGGTTTCTTAATTCCAGCAAGTCACTGGTCACCCGAAAGTTGTTGTAGTATTCGCTGATTTCCATTTTCAACAGTTTTACCCGATTCAAGGCTCGGTGCAATCGTTTATCCGAACGGACAATACCGACATAGTCCCACATGAACCGGCGCAGTTCATCCCAATTGTGGGACACCACCACCTCCTCATCGGAATCGCTGACCTGGGATTCATCCCAATCCTGGACTTTAGGCGGCATGGGTATGGCGGGTAGCTTTTGTAAAATATCCATGCTGGCGCGCTCGGCGAACACCAGGCATTCCAACAAAGAATTACTGGCCATCCGGTTTGCCCCGTGCAACCCGGTGCAAGCCACCTCGCCGATGGCATACAAATGGCTGATGTCGGTCCTGGCAAAACTGTCAGTGACCACCCCGCCACAGGTGTAATGTGCGGCCGGCACCACCGGAATCGGTTGTTTGGTGATGTCAATGCCAAATTTTAGGCATTTTCTATGGATAGTCGGGAAATGCTCGAGAATAAACGCCTCGGGCTTATGGCTGATGTCCAGGTAGACACAATCAATACCGCGTTTTTTGATTTCGTGGTCTATGGCTCTAGCGACGATGTCACGGGGGGCTAACTCACCCCGGACGTCATGATGTTGCATAAAGGCCGAACCATCCGGCAAGATCAAGCGCCCGCCTTCCCCCCGAACCGCTTCGCTAATCAAATAGGATTTTGCCTCAGGATGGTACAAACAAGTCGGGTGAAATTGCATGAACTCCATATTGCTGACCCGACATCCGGCTCGCCATGCCAACGCAATGCCATCACCGGTAGCCGATTGCGGATTGGTGCTGTAAAGGTAGACTTTGCTGGCCCCGCCAGTTGCCAACACGACGACCCTCGCCAAAAAGGTCTTGACCTGTTGGTTTACCGAATCCAAAACGTATGCCCCAACGATCCTTTTTTCATCCCGCCCTTGGTTATCGTCGGTAATCAGCTCAATCACATTATGATATTCAAACAACGCAATGTTAGGCTCTTCATGCGCTCTTTCGATCAACGACAGCGACACCGCCTTGCCGGTGGCGTCGGCGGTATGGACGATACGCCGGTGGGAGTGGCCGCCCTCACGGTTAAGGTGCAATATTTTCTG
>DBNZ01000231.1 GCA_002299495.1 Methylococcaceae bacterium UBA659 | reverse complement strand
TTTTTTTTTCTGAAACAAAAAAATGTCGCAATTTTGTCGCAGTTCAAAATAAACCGCCGCAATAACCCACAACAAAGCGGTATGTTTTGCCGGATAAAGCACGTCCGCTTTAGACAGTATCAGATGCTTCAAGTTTACGGATGTGATAACCGGGATCAGGCATTGCGCTTTAGTTTTAACGCTTCGCCTGACGCTCTCACTGATGGCATGGCTACACGCCAAAGCCGCCAATGTCAACGGGTTCGGCTTGTCTTTGTTGATATGCGGGACAAACCGCGCCGCGTCTTTGTCGCTGATTTCAACTCTGAACATGATCAGGAAAACTCCAAAGAAACACATGACTATCAAACGTATGCGTAAGGCGGCTGGTTGGGGTGACGCGCTTTTAACCGAAATGTTGGCTCAGGTATTTTGATGAGGTAGCCCTGACCGTGACAAGGAGCTTGCTTGCAATCTGTAATAAATTCCTTTAAGTTAGCAATCCATCCGTAAAGGCTAGGGGTGCTTACCTGCAATTTGCAGGTAAGCTGAGAGAGTCCCTTCGAACCTGATCCCGGTTAATACCGGCGTAGGAAAGCCAATCCACTTCCCTGCGCCCATTTCGTCTATTGGATTTGGAGAATAGAGTGAGCGCAATCCTCAAAGAAGACCCTGCTAGAGCGGTCAGTCAAGTAAAAATCCCTGCTTATCCCGCATCAGAAAAAGTATACATCCAAGGCAGCCGTCCTGACATCCAAGTGCCGATGCGGAAAATCAATCTGTCGGATACCCCCGTCCATTTTGGGGCGGAAAAAAACCCGCCGATATATGTTTACGATACTTCGGGCGTTTATACCGACCCAAATGTAGCTGTTGACCTAAAAAAAGGCTTAGGCTCAATCCGCACGGCATGGATTTTGGCGCGCGGCGATACCGAAGAACTGCCGGGTCCGAGTTCGGAGTACGGTCAACAGCGCTTGCATGATCCGGCCACCGCCCATCTGCGTTTCGATTTTGTGCACAAGCCGCGCCGCGCCAAAGCGGGGATGAACGTCACCCAAATGCACTATGCCCGTCAAGGCATTATCACCCCGGAAATGGAGTTTATCGCCATCCGCGAAAACCAAAAGATGGAGGCAATGCGCGAGCTATGGAAAGACCAGCATCCGGGCGATTCGTTTGGCGCTGCCATTCCCGCCGTCATCACGCCCGAGTTCGTGCGTAGCGAAGTGGCGCGGGGTCGGGCCATTATCCCGGCCAACATCAACCACCCAGAATCCGAGCCGATGATTATCGGGCGTAATTTCCTGGTGAAAATCAACGGCAACCTAGGCAATTCGGCGGTTACTTCCTCCATTGAAGAGGAGGTGGAAAAAATGCTCTGGGGCATCCGTTGGGGCGGCGACACCATCATGGATTTGTCCACCGGCAAGAACATCCACGAAACCCGCGAATGGATTCTGCGTAACGCCCCCGTGCCGATTGGCACCGTACCCATTTACCAGGCGCTGGAAAAAGTGAACGGCAAAGCCGAAGAGCTGACCTGGGAAATCTACCGTGACACGTTGATTGAACAGGCCGAGCAAGGTGTCGATTATTTCACCATCCATGCCGGCGTCCGCCTGCATCATGTGCCGTTGACCGCCAAACGCTTGACCGGCATTGTCTCGCGCGGCGGTTCGATCATGGCGAAATGGTGTTTGGCGCACCATAAGGAAAGTTTCTTGTACACGCGTTTTGAAGAAATCTGTGCAATCATGAAGGCTTACGACGTGTCGTTCTCGTTAGGCGACGGTTTGCGCCCGGGTTCGATTTACGACGCCAATGACGCCGCCCAATTCGGCGAGCTAGAAACCTTGGGCGAGTTGACCAAAATCGCTTGGCGACACGATGTGCAAACCATGATCGAAGGCCCCGGCCATGTGCCGTTACAGATGATCAAAATCAACATGGAAAAGCAATTGGAGGAATGCGGCGAAGCGCCTTTTTATACCTTAGGGCCTTTGACCACCGACATAGCGCCAGGTTACGACCACATCACCTCGGCAATCGGCGCGGCCAATATTGGTTGGTACGGTTGTGCGATGTTGTGTTATGTCACGCAAAAAGAACATTTGGGCTTGCCCAACAAACAAGACGTGCGCGAAGGCATCGTCACCTACAAAATCGCTGCCCATGCCGCCGACTTGGCGAAAGGCCATCCGGGCGCGCAAGCGCGCGATAACGCCATGTCAAAGGCGAGGTTTGAATTCCGCTGGGAAGACCAGTTCAACATCGGGCTTGACCCCGAGAAGGCGCGCGAATTTCATGATGAAACCTTGCCTAAACAATCGGCCAAAGTAGCGCATTTTTGCTCCATGTGCGGGCCGCATTTCTGTTCGATGAAGATCAGCCAAGATGTGCGCGATTATGCCGCAGCAAAGGGATTGAAGGAAGAAGAGGCACTAGCAATAGGCATGGACGAAAAATCTAGGCAATTTATCGAAGAAGGCGCTGATTTGTATCATAAAATATAAAGCTTAGATAACTTTGGGAGTCGCCATTTTTGCGAAAGCTTATTAGGGGCATCCCAGCCCCAATAAGCATAAGCGGCAAAAATCAGCCGACCGCTTATGCCTTGCAGGTTTTCTCCGCCGCACTACAAAAACCCGCCCGGTGCTACGCCATCGGGGGACTAAAAATCTTCACTCAGCTGACGCTCCATTGCCAATATTTTCAGCGTTTGAGTCACTCTTTCCCCGATACACAAGCCGCGCTGAAGAAAAACCCTGGCAGGGCCACCTCATTAAA
>DBNZ01000050.1 GCA_002299495.1 Methylococcaceae bacterium UBA659 | reverse complement strand
TAGTAATTTCTATATCCCTAAGAGATAAAAATGTTCGGTTTTCGAGTCACTGCCAGTAAAAAACTCAAGGACGAAGCCGAAAAGCCGTTCTGGATTTCTTTCGCCGATTTGATGACAGCATTGATGGTGATGTTTTTGCTGGTCATGAGCGTAGCCTTATTGGCAGTCACCAAAACCGTATCGGAAGAGCAACGCCTAGCCGATGTGCGCCGGGAAGCGATAGAAAAACTGCTAAGCCAAATCGAAACTGCCGCGCAACATGACCCACAATTTAACGGCATCCACGTCAACCGCGACCGCCAAACCATAGATTTTGGCGACCGCGCCCGCTTTGACACCGCCAGCCACCAACTGACCGAAACCCAAGCGCAGTTACTGCGGGCGTTTATTCCGCAAGTTTTAGCCATTGCCAACAACGATTTTGGCAAAGATTGGCTAAAACGCATCGTCGTCGAGGGTTTCGCCGATAAACGCGGCAGCTATTTGTTTAACCTCAACCTGAGCCTGCAACGCAGCCAGCGCGTTTTGTGTGTGTTGCTCGCCAAGCCAGAACCCGGTGAAACCGAACTGACACCCGCGCAACGCGAAGATATCCGGCAATTGTTTTTAGTCGGCGGCTATTCCTCCAATTCGCAAAAAGACACCTTGGAAGAAAGCCGCCGGATTGAGTTGCGACTGGAGTTTCGCGGAATTAAGGAAGCGGCGCGACAACCGACGACAGCGGCTGAAGAGAAATTGGGTGAGTGTGCGTTATAACCCTTGCTTGAAGGGTTGTTGACCTGCATTGACGGTATCTTGGATACGGGGATATAGTTTATAGATATGGCAACCGGAGCTGAAATCATGACTGCATCAACCTTATTCACCAACAACCGTAGCCAAGCCGTGCGCCTGCCCGCCAACCTGCGTTACCCCAGTCACGTCAAAAAAGTCGAAGTAAGGGCGGTAGGCTTGGAGCGCATCATCGCCCCCGCCGATTCTGTTTGGGATAGCTTTTTCATCAACGGCCCGGAAGTTAGCGACGATTTTCTGCCTGGACGCGCCAGCCAGAAACAAGGCGAACGCGAGCCGTTTTAGCCATTCGCCATGCTCAAATACCTGCTTGACACCAACATTGTCAGTTACGTTATCAAGCGTCGTCCCATTCAGATTTTAGCTACGTTTAACCAACAACACGGGCACATGGCGATTTCCTCCATCACCGTGGCCGAACTGGTGCATGGTGCGGAAAAAAGCCAGCAAATAGCTAAAAATCTAGCGACCGTGGAAGATTTTTGCAGCCGTTTGGCCGTTTTGCCCTACAGCGACGCGGCGGCTTACCATTACGGCAGCATCCGTGCCGATTTAGAACGCATCGGCCAACCGATAGGCATCAATAATCTGCATATCGCCGCCCATGCCCGCAGCCAAGGTTTAATTCTAGTCAGTAATAATGTCCGCGAATTTGAACGGGTGCCAGGACTCATGTTGAAAAATTGGCTAATCCCATGACCGTAATCGACCATTTCCGCGCCCACTTGCAGCAAATCAACACCCAAGCTCTTGCCGCGCCATTGCCCCATTTAGCGGACGAAATGGCAAAAACCACCCGCCAGTTGCAGAAGGAATACGGCGACATCCGCCAAGGCAACCAAGACCCGCAAGGTATCCAATCCGCCGTACTCGATTATCTAGCTACCGGCGAATTGGCAGGTTATCGCCAAACCAAATACGTTTGCTTTGGTATTGCCACTTACTACGGCAATGGCGGCTGCCCATTGGAAAACACGCCTCTGTTTGCAAAATTGATTGCTTATGTCGATAGCCTGCAAACCGAGCCGCGCAAGTTCCGGCGTTGCTACCAAGGTTTGCTCAACGGCTATTTTCACTATCGAACCTCAGAGCTTAAGCCATCGGGCAAGAAAAACTGGTTGCAGCTACGCGAATTTTTGGCGCATCACCGCCCGGTTTTGGCCAAGCACAAGCCCGTTGTGCTATGGGTTCAAATACTTGCTCAGCACCGAAACCTGCTAAAAGACGAACCCTGCAAACCTTACGCAAAAGATTTGTTGGCGGGTGATGTTGCGGTAGTGGATGAACTGAAAAGCAACTTAGGCATAAACGGCGACAGTTGGGTTATGGATGAATTGGTGCTGGCACCTATCCGTGTGGCAACGGGTTTCACAGACGATGCGTTCAAGCAAAAATTGCCAATATTGTTGGCGCTGCTGGACAAACAAGCATTGCTGGCCAGCGCTGGCTTGGTATTGTTGCTCCAGCGTTATCGCATCTGCCGCGAACGCCCGGAACATCCGGGTTTGCGCGATTTGGCCTTGCGTGAATGGAAAAGCCCTTGGTTGGAAGCCCATAAACCTTTATGGCTGGCGCAAGTAGGTGAGCCGGTTATGGCAATGGTCAAATTGTGGTTGACCAAGCAATATATCAAAGACTTTTTTGAATTGTTGCAATCGGATCGCCAAGCCGACCGCGAGCGCATGGAGTTTTGGCTGCAATACGCCGAAGCCATTGAGGATTTTTGGTTGGCAATGGGCAACAACAGTTTTCGTAATCCACATAAAGATTATCAACGTATACGCGAACAATTAGCTAGCCAACTTATGCGTTTGGACGGAAATAACCAAAACGATGATAACGCTTTTCTGATGAAAATTGGCGGCTATGTTTTCATAGAGTTTGGTAGAGCTAACAATGCTTGTCATGTGTTTTTGGCGAATAATTTGCCGTTTCAATCCGGGCAAACGTACATTTCTGGTACGACATCGGGGTTAAAAAATACACGGCATCCAGGCCATTGTAAAAAATTGCTCCATAATGCCGGTTGGCAATATACATTTGCCGAGTTTCTACGTGATCATGCTTCCGCAATGTTAAAGCCCAAAACTGACTTGAAGCAAACCAAGTATTCCAAGTTATTCAATGAATCCGAAGTAAAAACAAGCTCAAGGCATTTAAATGAGCTACTTAGCCTTTGTGAGACCTACGGTATCACGATTGACGATAGGCGTGATTTTGCTGGCGCCTTATGGATACAAGCACCTAAGAACGGTGGCTTAGCAGATTTATTAACAAAAGCAGGTTTCCGCTACAGAGAGGACAAAGGCTGGTGGTTAGATGGTTAGTCGATTAGGTAAATGGTGGCCGTTTATCCACCGCATGGAGCACATAACAGAAGCTACTCACCTTCTAGCCGTCGAGTATAAACCGGGTGGTGTGCATTACCATTCCAAACCCATACTCGCCGATTGGCAAAACCAGTGGCAAGCATTCGGCCCGGAAGCCGACACCTTGGCGTTGTTAAATCAACTGGAAGAATTGGGCTATCTTGAAACCGACGACGAAGCATTCATTTTGCCTTGGGCCAATTTATACCGACTGCTTGGCGAAGAAGAAAACGACGGCCCGGAACAGCTTTTGGCGTTGTTGAAATTGCCGCCGCTAGGTTATTTACGCCCCAGCCTGAAAAGCGACGGCTCGTTGGAAGATTTGGATTTTCGAATCACTTTAGGCGAATGGCAAGACGGCATCGGCAACCGTTTTACACCAAAGGAAATCAATGGCGCGGTTTTATCTTGCGCTGGACAGTCACAACTGCTGAGCGAAGCGGTTTGGCGTTTGGTTGAATCCGTCCGTTCATTTTACGCCCTGCCACCGGAACAGCGTTCGCCATTGACCAACCGCAAGGCCTGGGGCGAAATCCGCCGTCATGCCTTAGCAGCCCGTGCGCCGATGGCGGACTTTTTGCAAAAAACTGTCGTGCTGTCACCGGAAAAACTGCTGTTTAACCTGAACAAATCAACCTTACCCGGCAGCACTACAATACAAGTCGAACCCACGTTTGCCGACGCCCCGCGTCAATGGCTGGATACTTTCGACCGCTTTGCCACCATACCCGAACGCTACGACATCCCCAATGGCCTAGGCATCGTACAAGTGTTGATCTCGCCCGCCGTGCGTTCGGTGCTGCAAGAAATCCGCCGCTGGCCGGGCCGCACCGTGGCAGGAAAACGCGCCGAGGCCTTCCTGCGCAATCCCTACGCAACCCTAGGCGACGATGCCCTGGCGGTGATCGACGAGCAACAGTTTGAACAAGCGCGGGTAGCGGCTGGCATTGAATTCGAACGTTTTTTTGTCGAAGTCGAACACGGTGACGACGGCAAAATAACAGGCGTAACCTTGCTAATCGAATCGGTTGCCGGAGAAAACCGCCAGAGTAGCCGTTATCCATTCGCTGATGCCAAGGAGTTGGCGAAATTTATCGGCCGCTTCGAACAACGTTGGCAAGGCGGCTTCCAATGTTTGGCTTGGGAAGGCTATGAGCTGGAAATTTTGGGTGATGCCGAATACCAACTGGCCAATCTAAAACTGCTTTTGGTGGAATGGTCAACAAAACCGACGATTAGCCTGGCTTATGCGGATGTTTTCGATTTGGGTCGATATTCCGAACGTATCGAAGGTATTGGCGTTGAAAAACTTGAGGTGTCGCCGTACATCGCTCGCAAAGATGATGCGGCCGGTTGGATTCCTGAGAATGTCGAATGGGGATTTTTCGTTGCTAACGACCAATCCGCAGCACCGACCCTCGTTCCTCTTACTACCTGTGATCTGAACCAGCTTGAACAAACCATTGATAGGGCGGAACAACAGGGTTCAACCGACATCGATTTCCCTGGCATCGCACAACCGATTCCTATCGGACAAGCGCGGCAATTGCTCAATAATCTCAACATCGCGCAGCAACAAGTACAACAAGCTGAGTTTGACCCTCAACAGCTTAATAAACAAAGACAAAAGTTATTGCTGAAAAGCAATATCGACCATGTCGATTACCGCGAAGCTCGTAAACAGACGCTGGAGTTGCCTAGCAGTAGCCAAGCATTGTTGCCGTCGGCGTTGCGCGATTCGGTTATGCTAAAGCAACACCAATTGCAAGGTGTCGCCTGGCTACAGCATCTTTGGCATCATGCGCCGCAACATTGCCGAGGTGCTTTGCTGGCCGATGACATGGGCTTGGGTAAGACGCTGCAAATCCTGGCCTTTATTGCCCTCTGTCTGCAAGACGAACCGGCTATGGAGCCGGTTTTAGTAGTAGCCCCGGTATCGTTGCTGGAAAACTGGCAGGAAGAAATCGATAAGTTTTTTCAGCCAAATAGCTTGCCGGTGTTGATGCTGTACGGTAACAAGCTAAAAGCAAAAAAACTCGACAAGACTGAGATCGACCCACAACTGCTTGGCGAAGGCTTAGCCAAATTTTTACAGGCCGATTGGCTAGGCGACGCCAAACTGGTGTTGACCACTTACGAGACTTTGCGCGATTTGGAATTTTCACTGGCCGCGCAGCCGTGGTCGGTTATGGTTTGCGACGAGGCGCAAAAGATCAAAAACCCCGCCGCTTTGGTGACACGCTCGGCGAAAAAACAAAACGTCCGTTTTAAAATCGCCTGCACCGGCACGCCGGTGGAAAATTCGCTGGCGGACTTATGGTGTTTGTTCGACTTCATCCAACCGGGTTTGTTGGGGGCGTTGAACGCCTTTGGCGCCCGTTACCGCAAACCCATCGAAGCAAAAACAGATGCAGAGCAGGCGCGGCTCGATGAACTACGCGCCCTGATTGGCCCACAAACTTTGCGCCGCACTAAGGCGCAAGTCGCTAAGGACTTGCCACAAAAAATTGAAGAAGAAAGTTGCCGTAGCTTACCGATGTCAGGTTTTCAGCGGCAACTTTACCGCGATGCCGTACAGACTTTCCGTAAGCGGCAAAACGCCGCTCTTAGCCACCATTTAGGCTTGATCCAATATCTACGCTTAGTCTGCTGCAATCCGTACCCGCACGCGCAAAAGCCTAACCTGCACGAACCGGTGGGGGAACGTTTAAAGCAATCGCCGAAATTAGCTTGGTTGCTAGAAACTTTGGGCAACATCCGGCAACGGCAAGAAAAAGCCATTGTGTTCGTTGAGTTGTTGGATTTGCAGCGGCAATTGCAACACCACATCGGGCAACAACTGGGCATTTGGCCGGACATCATTAATGGTTCGACTTCTGCCGCGGCCAGTGCTGTCAATAGCCGCCAAAAACGCCTCAAAGCCTTTCAGGAACGGCCCGGTTTCGGCGTGATTATCCTGTCACCGTTGGCTGTCGGCTTCGGTGTCAACATCCAAGCCGCCAACCACGTCATCCACTTTACCCGCACTTGGAACCCGGCCAAGGAAGACCAAGCTACCGACCGCGCCTACCGCATCGGCCAAACCAAGGATGTTTATGTCTATTACCCGGTCATCACCGCCGAGTTCGTCACCTTCGACATGAAACTCGACCAATTGCTGGCTTGGAAAAGGGGCCTAGCGGGTGACATGCTCAACGGTTGCGGGGACTTATCGGCGGCGGATTTTGCTGGTTTAGTCGAAGAAATCTAAGAACGTGTTTTAAAAGCGTAGCGAGCGGTTCGAGTGCAACGACGGCATGGATGCATACCCTCTAGGGCATAAAGGAGGTAGGGTCGCGTCTGGAACGCCGACCGAGAGCACCAACACTAGGCGCTTT
>DBNZ01000012.1:4107-5276 GCA_002299495.1 Methylococcaceae bacterium UBA659 | reverse complement strand
TTGGCCTTAGACATGGCCGCCTTAATCGCCGGCGCCAAATTCCGTGGCGAATTCGAGGAACGTCTGAAAGCCGTGTTGAACGACCTGTCCAAACAGGAAGGCCAAGTCATATTGTTCATCGATGAATTGCACACCATGGTCGGCGCGGGCAAAGCCGAAGGCGCGATGGACGCCGGCAATATGCTCAAGCCCGCGCTGGCGCGGGGCGAACTGCATTGCGTGGGCGCGACCACCTTAGATGAATACCGCAAATACGTCGAAAAAGACGCCGCCTTGGAACGCCGGTTCCAAAAAGTGTTGGTCGACCAACCCTCGGTCGAGGACACCATCGCGATTTTGCGCGGCCTGAAGGAAAAATACGAAGTCCATCACGGCGTCGACATCACCGACCCCGCCATCGTCGCCGCCGCCGGTTTGTCGTACCGGTACATCACCGACCGGCAATTGCCCGATAAAGCCATCGACTTGATCGACGAAGCCGCCAGCCGCATCCGCATGGAAATGGACTCCAAACCGGAGGCAATGGACAAGCTGTACCGCCGTTTAATCCAGCTAAAAATCGAGCAAGTGGCCTTGAAAAAAGAAAAAGACACCGCCTCCCTAAAACGCCTGGAAAGCCTGAAAAAAGACATCGCCGAACTGGAAAAGGAATATTCCGATTTAGAAGAAATCTGGAAAGCGGAAAAAGCCTCGCTGCAAGGCTCGGCCGCGATCAAGGAAAAACTGGAACAGGCCAAAACTGAATTGGAAGCGGCCAGCCGCGCCAACGATTTGAACCGGCAGGCAGAATTGCGTTATGGCATCATCCCCGAACTGGAAAAACAACTAAACCAAGCCGGTTCCGCAGAAGGGCAAAAAACCACGCTGTTAAGGAACAAGGTCACCGAAGAGGAAATCGCCGAAGTCGTTTCCAAATGGACCGGCATCCCGGTCTCGAAAATGATGGAAGGCGAGCGGGAAAAACTGTTGCAGATGGAAACCGCGCTAGCCCAGCGCGTGGTCGGCCAGACCGAGGCTTTGAAAGCGGTCAGCAACGCCATCCGCCGCGCCCGCGCCGGACTCTCCGACCCTAACCGTCCGAACGGGTCATTCTTGTTCTTAGGTCCCACCGGCGTCGGCAAAACCGAGCTGTGCAAGGCTCTAGCGGAATTCCTGTTCGACACCAGCGA
>DBNZ01000012.1:2152-3704 GCA_002299495.1 Methylococcaceae bacterium UBA659 | reverse complement strand
CCGCCCGGCTACGTCGGCTACGAGGAAGGCGGCTATCTGACCGAACGGGTGCGGCGCAAGCCTTATTCCGTCATCCTGATGGACGAAATCGAAAAAGCCCATGCCGACGTATTCAATGTCTTGCTGCAAGTGTTAGACGATGGCCGCCTCACCGACGGCCAAGGCCGCACCGTGGATTTCCGCAACACCGTCGTGGTCATGACTTCCAACCTAGGCTCAGATATTATCCAAGAACTGGCCGGCGAAGCCCTGTACCCGATTATGAAGGCCAAGGTCATGGACATCGTCAGCCATCATTTCCGGCCCGAATTTATTAACCGGATTGACGAAGCGGTGGTGTTCCATACACTGGGGCGCGAACAAATCCGCGCCATCTGCGGCATCCAAATCGACTGCCTGCGCAAGCGTTTGCAGGAGCGGGAGATCGGCTTTGCCATCACCGAAGCGGCCTTGGATTTGTTAGGCGAAGCCGGTTTCGACCCGGTCTACGGCGCACGGCCGATGAAACGCACCATCCAGCAACAACTGGAAAACCCGTTGGCGCAAGCCATTTTGTCCGCACAGTTCAGCAGCGGCGATACCATTGCCGTTGACCGGGACGAGGCTGGCGCCTTATTTTTCAGCAAAGGCTAAAGTGCCCCTAAAGCCATCGTCCCCGCTTGTGGGGACGATGCTGTCGGCGGCATGAATCACGACCGTCCGCTTCGATTATCTTTTTAGGGTACTTGTGCCCTGCTGTTTAGCATAGGTATCCACACAAGTTTTTAGCCGCCATTCCGGCATACCCTGAAGAGGGCACAATCAGGGTCAACAAAACCGACGGCGATTTTACAGGTGAAAAACCAATAAACCGCGTAGTTCCTATGGCGTTTTGGCATGGCATTGATTGAAATTTTGCCGCCTATCTCCAGTAACTCAATCCTAAGTCATTGACCCGATTTTTTGGCGAAAACGCGGGATTGGAGGCTCTGACTTACTGCCCGATGCTTGGGGCGGCACACACCTAGTGCATCTAACAAAAAGGGGCAGACCATGCTTTGGGTCAAGCTTGCGGTTTTTTTAACCGATACAACGCGGAAATATCCTCATCGCCAAAGCCTTCGGCCATCAGTTCGCCGTAATCCTTAAGCGTCTGCTCGGTCAGCGGCAACGCCACACCAGCCGACACCGCCATCGCTTGGGCTATTTTTAAGTCCTTATGGTGTAAGGCCAGTTTAAAGCCAGGCGCGAAAACGCCTGCCGTCATGGTGCTGCCACGATGGTCCAAAAACCAATTGCCGGCCGCGCCACCTGCCACCACGTCGATGACCTTGTCCATCGGCAAACCTTGCGCCTCGGCGAACGCTAAGGCTTCGGTCACGGCCTGGTTGATGCCGGCGCACATGATTTGGTTGACCGACTTAGTGGCTTGCCCCGAGCCTACTTGGCCGATGTGGACGATGCGGGCGGCCACGGCCGCCAGCACCGGGTTGACTCGCGCCAAAACGGCGTCATCGCCGCCCACCATCATGGCCAGCGTACCGTTTTTTGCGCCTTCGACACCACCGGAAAC
>DBNZ01000012.1:0-1751 GCA_002299495.1 Methylococcaceae bacterium UBA659 | reverse complement strand
CTGACGGTGGACATATCCACCACCACCGACCTAGGCCTTAACGCCCCGGCAATCGCTTTGACCATTGCCAACACGTCGCCATCGGCCGACACGCACAGCAGCACGACATCCACTTCCGCCGCCAAGTCTTGCGGCTGGTCGTAAACAGCAACCCCAAGCTCCGCCGCCAACAGTTCCGCTACCGCCGCAGTCCGGTTGTAAAGGCCGGCCAAAAATCCTGCCTTAGCCAGATTGCGCGCCATACCCCGCCCCATCGCCCCTAAACCGACAAACCCAACTTTCATGTCATTTCTCCAAATAGGTATAGGCCGTCAAACCCGCCATCAGCTCCTGTTCAAAAGCCTGCCGCTGGGCGTCGGTCAACTGGCTTTGGGCCAGTTTTTCGCGGTAACTGGCCTTCAAATCATCAACGCTGATATGCACATAATCCAGCAAATCGCTGACATGCTCACCTTGATGCAGGTCGTAAAACTGATAACCGTCAGCATCCAGCACGATGTTGATGGCGTGGGTGTCGCCAAACAAATTGTGCATGTCGCCCAAAATCTCCTGATACGCGCCGACCATGAAGAAACCGATTAGGTATTCGCCGTCGCCGATTTCATGCACGGGCAAGGTACTGACAAGGTTTTGTCCGTCTATGTATTGGTCGATACTGCCATCGGAATCGCAGGTCAAATCCTGCAAGATAGCCCGCCGCGTCGGCTGTTCGTCCAGGCGGTGTATCGGCATGATCGGGAAAATCTGGCCTATGCCCCAAATGTCGGGCAACGATTGGAACAGCGAAAAATTGCAGAACATCTTATCGGCCAATTTTTCGTTCAGCTCTTCCAATAGGGCTGCCTCGTTTTGGTTGTCAGGGTTCAAATGCCGCTTGATTTGCTGGCAACGAACCGCATAATCGTTTTCCGCCTGCGCCAGGCCGGCGATGCTCAGTTTGTCCCGGATAAAGCAGGCGCGGGCCTCGGACAACGCGAATTGGGTGTCGTGATAGTATTCGGCGACATTCCCACCTGCGGGTAACGCGGGTTCGGCTGCAGGATTGCTGTACACCGATTCAATATCGGTGACATTGGTGATCAACACGGCGTGATGCGCGGTCAACGCCCGCCCGGATTCGGTGATGATGTCCGGTTGCGGCACTTGTTTTTCGCGGCAGATGTCGGCAAAGCTGCGAATGATGTTCTGTGCGTATTCGTCCAAGCTGTAATTGATCGACGATTCCCGGCGTGACCGGCTGCCGTCGTAATCGACCCCCAAGCCACCGCCGGCATCGACGATTTGGATGGTCGCGCCCAGCCGATGCAACTCGACATAAAACCGCCCGGCTTCTTGCAAGGCTATTTTTATATCGTGGATGTTGGCGATTTGCGAACCCATGTGGAAGTGCATTAATTTCAGGCAATCGAGCATCCCGACCCGCTGCAACCGCGCCACCAGTTGCAACGCCTCGTAGGCATGGAAACCGAACTTGGATTTCTCGCCGCCGCTGTTCTGCCATTTGCCGGCGCTGATGCTGGACAAGCGGATACGCACCCCCAGTTGCGGCTTAACGCCCAATTTAGCGGCTTCCTCTATGATGTATTCCAACTCCAGCGGCTTTTCGATGACCAGGTACAAATCCAGCCCCATTTTCAGGCCGATCAACGCCAGCCGGATATAAGCGCGGTCTTTGTAGCCGTTGCATACCACCACGCCGTGCTTGGACAAGGCCATAATCGCCAACAACTCCGGTTTGCTGCCCGCCTCCA
>DBNZ01000116.1 GCA_002299495.1 Methylococcaceae bacterium UBA659 | reverse complement strand
ATTTTATTGCCTATCGACCGGCTGTTGGATGCGTTCCGCACTGCCGTCAATGTCCAAGGCGATATGATTGGCAGCTTGGTGGTGCAGAAATTAGTCAGGCAGGCCAAGGTGATTGATCCGGCCCGTTAAGGTTTGCACCGTTGGCGCTGAGCCAGTCGCAGCACATGCGCCTTGCGACCCGCTCAAGGCGGGCGGCGTTAAAAAAGCTATGATGGCCTGGGTTAACGCGTTTATGGGTTCTGCATGCAAAGGGGCGGCAAATAAGCACAAGACTGGGAAAAATTTCTTTTCATGAGGGATACCCGTTAGCCAAAATGGATTGGGCGGGATTTTGGAAGCAATGCTGAACTTGGGTTAAGGCGGTTATCTTTTTGTATTAAATCAGGTAATCGGACTTTTCTGTAAACAATGCCGGGATAAATCGCTGCGGTGGTTTGATCAAAGCTTTTGAGAAATGGCCAATTTACCCTCGTCTATGCTCAACAATAGCTGCCCGGCCAATAAGCCGACCAATTCTTTTCCCGCCATGCTGTATCGCCAGCCGTGCAGCAGGGGGCAATCATCGCCATCTTCTTTGAATAGCAGTTGCTCCAAATCTTTGCGGGAGGCCAGGATGCTTGGGTTTAAAGAGTTTTCTTCCGCCCTGGCTCTGACTAAAGCGGACAGGGTGTCCAAAATAGCCTCTTGTTGCTGGGATTTTTTAGGGGACCTGCCGTTTTCGTGCAAAGGTATGGGCGGGCGTTTTTTGCTTTCGTTAATCAGGTGGCAAATTTCCTTTCCGTACCGGTGCACGGTGCGCTCGTTGATTGATCTGACGGCGGCGAGCTCGGTGACGGTTTCGGGCTGTAATTTGGCCAAGTCCAACATCAGTTCGTCACGCAACAGCCAATTTTTTGGCCGGTTTTCGGCTTGGGCGGCGCGCTCCCGCCAGGTTGCCAGGGCTTGGATGATAGACAGTTGCTTGCCGGTCAGTTTGTTCTTGCCTTTTATTTTTAACCAGGCGTCCTCGGGGGATGTCCGGTAATGGGCGGGGTCGGACAATGCTTTAAAATCGTCCTCCAGCCAATCCGAGCGCCCTAATTCGGCCAGTTTGGTAAGCATGATTTGATAAATCTTGCCCAAATAAATGACGTCGTCCGCCGCGTATTTCAGCTCGGCGGGGGGCAATGGCCGTTTGCTCCAGTCGGCGCGGGTGTGGGTTTTGCTTAAGTTGATGTTCAGCAGGCTGGAAACCAGCATGGCATAGCCCGGGTTGTCCTGAAAACCCAGTAGCGGGGCGGCGATTTGGGTATCAAAAACCGGCGCGGGCAGCTTGCCGTACAGATGGTAAAAAATTTCTAAGTCTTGGCGGCAGGAATGGAAGACTTTGATAATGGTGGGTTGGTACAGGGTTTCAAATAGTTCGTCCAGTTCCGGCAAGGCGATCGGGTCCACACAGGCGACCCATTCTGGTGTGGCGATTTGCAGCAGGCAAAATTGCGGGTAGTAGGTTTTCTCGCGTAAAAATTCGGTGTCTAGGGCAAGCCAAGGCTGTTGCCGGATGGCATGGCAAAGTTGGGGAAGTTGTTCAGGGGTGCTGATATAGTCGATGTGCATGGATGGTTTTTTACTGTCAAGGATAAGGCGGGCCGCCTTTGACCGCGAGAATGGTTTGCTGGAAGAGGCTTGGTTTAAGCCATCAAAGGCCAGCCTGCCGGTTTTGGATATTGGGTTCTGGTTTTGGGGTGTCGTGAGGGTTGTTGACGGTTTTGCCGCGATGGACGGCATTATGCCTTTTTTTTCGTACTTTCACCCGTTTGATGTCCAGCTTACGCCCGTTGATTTCAACGGTTTTAAGGTGTTGGTAAATATCCTGGGGCATGGCGTCGGGCAGGTCGATGAGGGTATAGGCGCTGCGGATTGATAGGTTGTTGATGTGTTTTTTGTCGACGCCGGATTCCTCAACCAAGATTTTTATTAATGGCTCCATGGACAATTGATGCTGGCTGCCAATATCTAAGCGGTAACGGATCATTTTTAGGTTGGCTGCGGGGGCTGTTGTTGGCTTGGGGAAATCTGGGTTGGGGGTTGCATTAGGTTGCAGCAAATGCAATAAGGCGGCGGCGCATCGCAGGATGTCCACGCCCAATTCGGCGGCTATGTGTTGGACAATGTCTTGATGCGGTTGTAACGGGACGGCGGCCAACACCGTGCGCAAACGCTCCGCTAGCAGTGGGTAAGGCTGGCGTGGGTCTTGGGAGTACGGAGGCGGGTGTTGGTTCATGGCTTGGTGTTAACGGGCGGTTACAGCCGGCTTTGGTTGATTTCAACAAAGGCTTCATCGCGTAGGCGCCTTAGCCAAAGTCCGGTTTCTTCCTCGATCTTGCGTTTGCGGATTGTTTCTCGGATCAGGTTCCTGCGGTATTCGGCGCTGTTGTCTTTGTTTTCACGGCCTGTGACTTTGATCAAATGCCAGCCAAATTGGGTTTGCACGGGTTCGCTGATTTCGCCTATGGATGATTCGTTCATGGCTTGTTCAAACGGTTTGACCAAATCCCCAGGATTGACCCAATCCAAGGAGCCGTCTTTGAGCGCGGAGCCTTTGTCATCCGAATACGCCCGCGCCAACGCGGCGAAATCCTCGCCGTCATGGATACGCGCTTTCAGCGCTAACAGCTTGTTGCGGGCTTCGGCATCGTTGATCAGCTCGTTAGTTTTGATCAAGATATGGCTGACTTTGGTTTTGGTGATGATATGGCCTTCAAGTCCTTTTAACTCCAGCATTTTAATAATGTGAAATCCGCTGGGGCTGCGGATAGGATCCGCTATCTCGCCGGTTTGCATCTTGGTGACGGTGTCTTGGAACAGGCTAGGGACATCCCCGATAGTGCGCCAGCCTAGGTCACCGCCTTTCAAGGCATTGTTATCGTTTGAATTGCCGATGGCCAATTGGCTGAAATCTTCCCCTGCCCGTAACCGTTTGACCAGCTCGGCTGCTTTATTCTGCGCTAGTTGGACTTCAGCAGGGGAGGCGGCTTCTTTAACCGCAATCAAGATATGCCCAAGATGGTATTGGACGGCTTCATCCCCGATTTTGTCTTGGGTTTCCAAAAAATGGTCAATTTCATGCTCCGTGACTTGAATACGGCTGCCGATTTCGCGGGCTTTTAGTTGGTTGATGGCAATTTCATCGCGTACCGTATCAAAGAAGCTTTTATAGGTCATGCCTTGGCGTTCCAGTTCGGCGCGAAATTGGGCCAGGCTCATATGGTTGCGTTGGGCGACCTCAACGGCGGAATTGTTGACGGTTTCATCGTTAATCTTTATCCCCATCCTTTCCGCCTGTTGTCGTTGTAACTTTTCGACGATCATTTTTTCCAGCACCTGTTTGCGGATCACTACCTCAGGCGGTGCTTGGGTGTCGCTGGCTTGTATCCGCTGCATGATGGCCGAAGATTCCTTGCTGAGTTCACTTTCCAGGATGACATCGTCTTCAACCACGGCGACGATGCTGTCAAGGTATTCCGCACGGGTAGGCGACGCCACCACGGCAAAGCCTATGGCGACGAGTAACGAAATGAAAGCATAGGTTATGCGAAAATTTAAGCTGGGATTAAAGTTCATTTTGCCGGTTTCCGGTATCCAAAAATGCTTTGTTCAAAGAAATCCTCAAGTTGAGTGCCTAATCCGGTTAAGCCCTTAAGTTCAACTTGGAAAAATATGCCGGTTTGGGTGCTGCCCTCGACCGCTTGGTTTGCCGCGCCCACTAATCGGTTGATACTGTTTAGATAAGTCCTGCTTATGACCCGAAAACGCCAGCAACAGTTCTCTCTTTCGACACCGAAGAAGCCGTCCATGGTGCGGTTATAAAGCCATGAATACTGCCAGCGCCCAACTAAATGCCAGGTTTCTAGCAATGGCCAGCGGAAGGACATGTCGCTCTGGGTGATGTCATTGCTTTGGTCCGGCACCAGCGGGTCTTGCCGGTACAAGAAGCCAAGGTTGATGATTTCGTCCGGTTCGTTCATAAAATGCACCATGGCTTTGCCACGCATAACAGTGTTGGTGTCATAATCCCATTGTATGCCGGTATCAACCGAAACATGCCGGTTCAGTTCGCTACTTAACTCGACCACAAACGGGGAGTAAGGGCTGGTTTCAGGCCGCTGGGTTACAGGCGGGTGATCCAGCAGATAATCGTAGCCGGTGTATTCAAGGGTGACGTCCCGGTTCCGGAAATAAAATATTTGGCCTAGGTTCAGAGTCAGACGTTCCCTGCCATTGACCGGGTCCAGCAACCGGGAAGTCAAGGCCGCGCTGATTTGGTTGGCGTCCTGGATCCTATCAGAGCCGCTAAAACGGTTTTCCCGGAATAAGCTTTGGTACCAGAAATCGTAAAGCGTGGTGTCAAACAACGGAATATCGCTTTGTTGGGTCTTAGGGATATAAAGATAAAACAAGCGGGGTTCCAAGGTATGCAGCAACGGATTGTCCCACAGGGTCAGGTCGCGCTCAAGATAAGTGCCCGTATCAAGCGAGGTTATCGGCAAGACCCGGGAAATATTCTCAGGTAAGCCGCCGGGTTGGTTCTGCAGAAAATACTCGGTGTATTGGACTGAAACCTTAGGGGTGATAAAGCCTAGGTCAGACCGCAGCGGAAAGCTGGCCGAAGGTTTGAAATGGATACGCTGGCCGTCAACTAAATCGTTATGCTGGAAATTGACGGTCTCGGTTTCGAAAGTGGTGCCTAGCGGCATAAAATCGAAGGCGTGGTTTAACTCTAGTTTGACTTGCGGTAAGCGCCGGTACGGGATTTGTTCGGTCGAAAGCGAGGAATCGATAGTCTGGTAACTTTCGGCCCGAGTGGTGAAAGCGATGCCTTCCGTTAAGTAATTGATGTCCGCTTCGCTTTTCACGAAACTGAAGGTTGGGAAAATGAGCATGTTGCCCAGTTCGGCGAAATAGTTTCTATCCGAGACGGTGTTTAAGTCTAGGTGCGTGTTCAGGTGCTCGGTAAACTGGGTATGGTGTTTTAAACTTAAAAAATACCGGTCATTGTCCAGTTGTGAATCATTGGGCATGTAATTGGCCGATGCTTGGCCGCTTGATGTTGAGGTCAGATAACGGAATTGGGTGCCTAATAAAGCACCGCGGTCGCTGAAATAAGTGGGTGATAAAGTCGCGTCATAATTAGGGGCGATATTCCAATAATAAGGCGTGGTTATGTTAAAGCCACTGGTTCGGGTGTTGCCGAATGAGGGCGCTAAAAACCCGGACACGCGGCGGTTGTCGACCGGAAACGCCAAGTACGGCGAATAGAATACCGGGACGCCTTTAAATTCCATCCAAGCATGCTTGGCCGAACCCTGGCCACTTTGTCTGTTGATCTTCATTTCGGCGGCATGGATGGCCCAGTCTTGGTTGCCGGGTCTGCAACTGGTATAGGAGACATCCTGATAATGCGACAACCATTCGCTGTCCCGGTATATCCCCTTTGCGTAGCCGCGCAACGGAATTCTGGCGGCGATAAATAGCGTATCCCTCAGCTTTGCCTGGTCGGTGGCCAGCTTTAAAGTGGCCGAATCGCTGTGCAGGGCAAACTCATCGTCGTGGTAGTAAACATTGCCATGCAAATCTAGGGTTTCAGAAACGTTGTCGAAAATGGCATGGTCGGCATGGGCGTGCCGGTCGGCATGGCGTAATTCCACTTTGCCGGCATAAGTGCCGGTTTTATGGTCAAAAATTTCAGAATAATTTGACTTGACATCGATGGGCACCTGGCTCCTGGCGGCCTGGGCATCGCCGGGCTCGACCCTGTCCGCCGGTTCTAGGGTGCAGTTTGCCCACGGGTCCGCAGGAAGGCGGGCGGTTAAATCGGCAAAAATCTGCTCTTGTTGCCGGGTGAACACCGGATTCAACAAACCTAAGTGGTAAGATGCCTCTAGGGTTTCCGGCTCAGTTGTTTGTGGTTTTTCGGGGGCTGCGGCGGGGGCGGGCCGGGGTGCTTTAGTGCTGGGCTGGCTTATTTCCGGCGCTGGCTGCCGCTTCGTGACAGCAGGCGCCGGGACTTGACGGTCAATTGGA
>DBNZ01000141.1:5164-7199 GCA_002299495.1 Methylococcaceae bacterium UBA659 | reverse complement strand
GATAGACTTTCACCATCTTCAGCACACCGGGCGCCAAATCGTCACCCATCGCTATTTTTTTACACTTGACCTCAAATTTCCCATCGAAATCTTTTCGTTGTTGTTCAATTTGGGCGACTACGGTTTCTAGTTGAAAATTAATTTCCTCATCTGCCATTTTAATTTTCAACCAATCCGAACGCTTAATTCCGTTTAAATACTCCTCGGTAATTTCTGTGCCTGATGTTAATTGCCCAGGCGCGGAATAGGCTTTTTTGCCCATCAACAGCCTTGCCACCCGGCCATAAACGTCGCCTTCGAGGATTTTCAATTGGTCGTCCAAATCTTTCCGGTAACGCTTGATTTCCTCTTGCTCAATGTCCAATGCCCGTTTATCTTTTTTCACCCCGTCCCTGGTAAATATTTGCACATCGATAACCGTCCCTTCAATACTGCTGGGAACCCTTAACGAAGTGTCTTTAACATCCGCCGCCTTTTCGCCAAAAATGGCGCGCAACAATTTTTCTTCAGGGGTCAGTTGGGTTTCCCCTTTTGGGGTTACTTTGCCAACTAGAATATCCCCCCCTTTCACTTCAGCGCCGACATAAACAATCCCCGACTCATCAAGCTTAGATAACGCATCCTCACTGACATTGGGTATATCGGCGGTGATTTCCTCCGGGCTGTGTTTGGTATCCCGGGCCACGCAGGTCTTTTCTTCGATGTGAATGGTTGTAAAGCGGTCTTCCCGCACCACACGCTCAGAAACCAATATGGAATCCTCAAAGTTATAGCCATTCCAAGGCATAAAGGCGACCAACATGTTTTGGCCTAATGCCAGTTCACCCATGTCGGTTGAAGGTCCATCCGCCAAAATATCGCCTTGATTCACTATATCGCCAGGTTTTACCAACGGCTTTTGATTAATACAGGTGTTTTGATTGGATCGCGTGTATTTAGTAAGGTTATAGATATCAACGCCCGGTACACCGGCTTCCGTTTCAGCGTCGTTGACACGCACGACGATTCTTGCGGCATCGACCATTTCAATGCGGCCGCCCCGGCGCGCCACCACCGCCACCCCTGAATCTTTCGCGACCGTCCGCTCCATACCCGTCCCGACCAATGGCTTTTCAGCCCGCAACGTAGGCACCGCTTGGCGCTGCATGTTAGAACCCATCAACGCCCTGTTGGCATCGTCATGCTCCAGAAAGGGAATGATCGAAGCGGCAACCGAGACAATTTGTTTCGATGACACGTCCATGTATTGCACGGTTTCTGACATCGCCAAAGTGAATTCGTCTTTATGCCGACATGAAACCAAACCCTCGATTAAGCGGCCCTTTTCATCGACCGGCACACTGGCTTGGGCAATGACAAACTCGCCTTCTTCGATGGCGGACAAATAATCCACCTGGTCTGTCACAACGCCATCGACTACCTTCCGGTAAGGCGTTTCCAAAAAGCCATAATCATTCGTCCGCGCATAAACGGACAATGAATTGATCAAGCCAATGTTAGGCCCTTCGGGCGTCTCAATAGGACACACCCGGCCATAATGTGTGGCATGAACATCCCGCACTTCAAATCCGGCACGCTCCCGCGCCAAACCACCCGGCCCTAAAGCCGAAACCCTACGTTTGTGGGTGACTTGTGACAGCGGGTTGTTTTGATCCATAAATTGTGACAACTGGCTGGAACCAAAAAACTCTTTCACGGCGGCAGAAACCGGTTTGGCATTGATGATTTCTTGTGGCATCAAACCCTCCGAATCGGCCAAAGTTAGACGTTCCTTAACGGCGCGCTCAACCCTTACTAAACCCACCCGAAATTGATTCTCCACCATTTCCCCCACAGACCGCACCCGCCGATTACCTAAATGGTCAATATCATCGACGTTGCCATTACCGTTTCGAATGTTAATCAGTTCCTTCAAGACGTCGATGATGTCCACCTTGGTCAGAACCCCCAACCCGGTAGCTTCCTCTCGTCCTAACCTGCGGTTAAACTTCATTCTGCCGACAACCGACAGATCGTAACGGTCTTCGGTAAAAAA
>DBNZ01000141.1:0-4740 GCA_002299495.1 Methylococcaceae bacterium UBA659 | reverse complement strand
GTGACATCTAGCCTCATTGCATTCGAGATATAGGGCCCGCGGTCAAGATCATTAACGTAAAGCGTATGGATCTCGGCAATTCCCGCCTCAACGCATCGCTGTACCATTGCCTGCGTCAATTCATCATTGACACTGGCAATCAACTCACCGGTGGACCGGTCGATTAAATTGTGACCAAGAATTTTGCCTGCTAAATAACTTCTTGGCACCCCAACCTCGGTCAATCCCGCCTTAGCGATTTCGCGCACATGTTTCGCCGTGATTCGGCGACCTTCTTCAATGACCACTTGATCGCCATGCTTGATATCAAAGGCGGCAATTTCACCACGCAGGCGCTCAGGCACGATTTCAAGAAAGGTTTGCTCAGCCTCTAGCCTGAACCTATTGGTTTCGTAGAACATGCCGATCATTTCTTCATTATCGAAGCCTAACGACCTTAACAAAACCGTTGCCGGAATTTTTCTCCGCCTATCGATACGCACATAGACGCAATCCTTATGGTCGAATTCAAAATCTAGCCATGACCCCCTATACGGAATAACCCTGGCATTAAAAAGCAGTTTTCCGGACGAATGAGTCTTACCTTTGTCATGGTCAAAAAACACACCCGGTGAGCGGTGGAGCTGGGAGACAATAACCCTCTCTGTGCCGTTAACCACAAAAGTGCCATTCTCCGTCATCAACGGCAGCTCACCCATATAAACTTCCTGCTCCCGTATGTCTTTGACCACCTTAGCGTTGGCGGGCGCTTCCTTGTCATAAATTACCAGACGCACCAACACCCTCAGAGGAGCGGCAAAAGTTGCACCCCTTTGTTGGCATTCTCTGACATCAAATATCGGTTCCCCCAAACGATATTTCACATATTCTAGAACGGCATACCCAGAATGACTTTCAATTGGGAACACGCTTGAGAAAGCGGCGTGCAGCCCAGTATCCGCCCTTTGGCCTGCGGGGATACCTGACTGTAAAAAATTGGCATAAGAATTTATTTGGGTTGCCAAAAGATATGGCACCTCAAGCACTTCGGTACTTTTGCCAAAGTTATTTCGAATACGCTTTTTTTCGGTAAAAGAATAGGACATATCGTTTCCAAGCTTCATAGTCATGGATGGCTTTACTGTTTAATCATCATAAACAGTAATAGGCCGGTGACTTTTGCCACCAGCCGCACTGTTTGGGTTAAACCCAGAGGGGAAAATACGGGGGATTACTTGATATCGACTGTAGCCCCCGCATCGGTCAATTGCTTTTTGATGCTATCGGCCTCTGCTTTAGCCACTCCTTCTTTTAAGACGGTAGGCACTCCTTCGACCGCATCTTTCGCTTCTTTCAAACCCAACCCAGTGATGGTGCGAACCGTCTTGATGACAGACACTTTGTTGTCACCAAATCCTGTTAGCACGACATCAAACTCGGTTTGCTCTTCAACGGGGGCAGCTGCAACAGCGCCAGGGGCGGCGGCAACTGCGACGGCCGCCGCAGACACACCAAATTTTTCTTCCATTGCTGAAATCAACTCAACAACATCCATCACGCTCATATTAGCAATTGCTTCCAATATATCTTCTTTTGAGATTGACATTTTTCTCTCTTATCAATAGGTTATAACCGTAAACAGCTTATGCCGCTTGTTTCTGTTCTTTAATTGCCGCCACTGTACGCACCAGTTTTGCATGCGGTTCCGCCAAAGTACGGACAAATTTCTCAATCGGAGCCTTCATTGCAGACATCAGCAAGCTAATAGCCTGATCGCGGGTAGGTAGGCTTGAGAGCCGACTCAATTCGCTTGGGCCATAAACCTGACCGCCAATCGCAACGACTTTGGGGATTAATTTATCGTGATCTTTGGCAAAATTACCGATCAAACGCGCAGCACACCCCGGGTCTTCCATTGCAAACGCCAGCAATAATGGCCCGACCAGCCCTGCTTGCATGCATTCAAATTCAGTCCCGGTAACCGCACGTCTGGCCAGCGTGTTTTTTACCACTCGCAGATACACGCCCGTTTCCCTCGCAGTTTTCCGTAATTCGGTCAGCTCGGTGACGGTCATTCCACGATACTCGGCTGCTATGGCCGAGTGGGCTTTAGCGGCAATTGCAGCAACTTCTTCTACGACAGCTTTTTTGCCATCCAAATTTAGCGCCACAGTTTATCTCCACATTTGTTCCTGGCTTACGCCAGAAGTAATAAAACGCATCCTACTGGATGCACCTTACGGTTCCTATACCTTTTGATTAGGGATTTGGACGCCGTCTACGCAGGAAATTAAGTTTTTCACACCTGCGGTCTTTGACGGTTACCGCTTTCACACGGCAACCCAAAGCTGGTTTGCAACTTTATTAAACCGAAAAGCTGCTAGTGTCCAACCATAAACCAGGCCCCATAGTAGAGGACAAGGTAATTTTTTTAATATAGATGCCTTTAGACGTTGCGGGCTTGGCTTTTTTCAAATCAGCCAGCAAAGCTTCAAGATTTCCTTGAATAGCCGCTTCGTCAAATGTCAATTTACCTAGGGTGCAGTGGATAATGCCTGCTTTGTCGGTGCGATACCTGACCTGGCCTGATTTCGCATTTTTGACCGCCGTTGCAACGTCAGGCGTGACCGTACCCACTTTTGGGTTGGGCATTAATCCCCTTGGCCCAAGAATTTGGCCTAATTGTCCAACAACCCGCATGGCGTCGGGTGAAGCAATGACCACGTCAAAATTCATTTCCCCTTTTTTCACCATTTCACTGAGGTCATCCATACCAACGATGTCAGCACCCGCTTCTTTGGCAGCATCAGCGTTTGCACCTTGAGCAAACACAGCGACACGAACCACTTTTCCAGTACCGTGTGGCAATACCGTCGCGCCCCTGACGTTTTGGTCTGACTTACGGGGATCCACACCCAAATTAATATCAACATCAACTGCTTCATTAAATTTGGATGTACCAAATTCTTTTAATAATTGCACCGCTTCAGACAAGGCGTACTGTTTTGTCCTTTTGACTTTTTCCTTAATCAATTTCGCTTTTTTCGATAGCTTAGCCATTTACATCCCCTCCACATTCAGCCCTATGCTCCTTGCGCTACCCGCAATAGTTTTGACCGCAGCATCTAAGTCAGCGGCATTTAGGTCTTCCATTTTAATTTTGGCGATCTCCTCTAATTGCTCACGGGTAATAGTCCCTACTTTTTTCGTATTTGGGTTACTGCTACCACTTTTTAGGCCGACAGCCTTTTTAATCAAAACGGAAGCAGGAGGTGTTTTGGTAATAAACGTAAAACTCCGGTCACTATAAACCGTGATAACGACAGGCAAAGGCAAGCCTTTTTCGACTTCCTGAGTTTTAGCATTAAATGCTTTACAAAATTCCATGATGTTGACACCACGTTGACCTAAAGCCGGGCCAATGGGCGGACTTGGATTAGCCTCACCCGCCTTAACCTGCAATTTTATATAAGCGGAAATTTTTTTTGCCATTTTTCCTCCTGAGCGGGTAATAACGCATTTCTGCTCCCCCATAGAAAACAAAAATCCCTGCCCATTGAAAGACAGGGATCGAATTATAATGAATAGATATCGTTACTTAACTTTTCTCAACCTGTGAAAACCCTAATTCTACCGAAGTGGATCTACCAAAAATCAAAACCGAAATTTTCAGCTTATTTTTTTCGTAGCTTACTTCCTCAACCACGCCGTTAAAATCCTTGAATGGACCATCGATTATCCTTAAAACCTCGCCCGCTTCAAACAATACTTTCGGCCTTGGCTTATTTACCCCCTCTTCCACTCTGTTCAAGATGGACAGGGCTTCCTTTTCAGAAATAGGGGCCGGCCGGTCTGATGTCCCACCGATAAAACCTAAAACCTTAGGCACATCCTTCACTAAGTGCCATGTTTCATCGGTCAATTCCATTTGAACCAAAACGTATCCTGGAAAAAACTTTCTTTCTGATTTTCTTTGTTGACCCATCCGCATTTCTAACACTTCTTCGGTTGGAACAAGGATTTTTCCGAAATACTGCCCCAAACCCTCACGCTTAATCCTTTCTTCTAAAGCTTGTTTGACTTTATTTTCAAAGTTTGAATAGGCATGCACCACATACCAACGTAACGCCATATTCTTATCCCTGACCTGTTATCAAGCGCACACCCCAGAACAAAAACATATCCAACAACCAAAGCGCAAGCCCGACTACAAACACCATCGCAAACACAAGCAACGTTGTCCTTACCGTTTCATCTCGTGTTGGCCAGACAATTTTTCTGACTTCTTGCTTGGATTCTTTTGCGAACCCCCAAACCGTTTTTCCTGAATGCGTGCTAAAAAACAACAAAAACACCACAATTACAACGGCTATTAAACCTAACACCCTATACAGCAATGGGAATTCAGAGAAGTAATAAAAAGCAAACAAACCGGAAATTAAAAAAACAGCTGAAAAAAACTGCTTAACAATGTCAAATACCGATAATTTTGCTTCTGCTTTAGTATCCATTAAGGGGGACGAATTCATGAAAGATTTATAACGCTAATTTCCGAATGGCAGGCCAGGAGGGACTCGAACCCCCAACTTGCGGTTTTGGAGACCGCTGCTCTACCAATTGAACTACTGACCTAATTCAGAAAAAAACTTAATTTTAAGAGCGGCGACTAGCCTACTCGATGATCGATGCCACGACACCCGCACCGACGGTGCGACCGCCTTCCCGGATGGCGAAGCGCAGGCCTTCTTCCATCGCGATCGG
>DBNZ01000148.1 GCA_002299495.1 Methylococcaceae bacterium UBA659 | reverse complement strand
CCCAGGGTGCTTTGGTTAAGCAGTAAGTCTAGTTCATTAATAAATAATACATTTTGGAGAGATTATGGAAATTGCACGTTTGATTGCTGATGTACAAGGCATGACTGCCATTGCTGTGGGTTTGGTTCTTGGTATGGGGGCTTTAGGGACAGCGATTGGTTTTGGTTTGTTGGGGGGTAAGTTTTTGGAAGGTGCAGCCCGTCAACCTGAGATGGTACCGATGTTGCAGATAAAAATGTTTATTGTTGCCGGTCTCTTGGACGCAGTAACCATGATTGGTGTTGGTTTGGCCCTGTTCTTTACTTTTGCCAATCCATTCCTGTCGGCTGTCAATGCGGCGGCTGCCGGTTAATTATCAAGTTTTTCAATCAAAGCAATTAAGAGGGAGGCATCGTGAGCATCAATGCAACTCTGATTGGACAAATGATTACTTTTGCGCTTCTGGTGTGGTTTACCATGAAGTACATTTGGCCGCCATTGTTCAATTCCCTGGAAGAGCGCAAGAAGAAGATTGCGGAAGGTTTGGTCGCCGCCGAAAGAGGTCAAAAAGAGATGATGCTGGCTGAAAAGCGGGCGATCTTGGTTTTAAAAGAGGCCAAAAAGCAATCTGCTGAAATTGTCAGTCTAGCCCAGAAACGGGCCAATGAACTGGTGGAGGAGTCAAAAGAGCAAGCTAAAAAAGAAGGCGAGCGCATGATTCTTACCGCGCAAGCCCGGATTGAGCAAGAAACTCAACAGGCTCGTGAAGGGTTGCGTAAGGAAGTTGCCATACTGGCTTTAAGCGTTGCCGAGCAGATTCTTGAGTCAGAAATTGATCAAGCCAAGCATCTTGATATTCTCAATAATGTTTCCAATCAGTTGGCGGGATAGATAATCATGAGCGAGCTCCTAACATTGGCAAGACCTTATGCGGCGGCGGCGTTCAGGCATGCTAAAGAGACTTCTAGTGCAGATAAGTGGTCGCAGTTCTTAGCGGTTATGGCGGCTGTCTTGACGGATGCAAACCTGTCGTCCATCGTTGACAATCCAAAGGTTAGCAATCGGCAACTGGTTGAGTTATTGCTTGATATAGGCCAAGGTCAAATCCATCAAGAAGGTGAAAATTTCATTAAGCTATTGGTAGAAAATGGTCGTTTAAGATTATTGCCCAATATCCACGCCTTTTTTGAAGAATGCCGTGCGCAAGACGAAGGTTATGTTGATGTGGATGTTTCTGTGGCCTACGGATTCGATGACGAGTCGTGGGGGCATTTTGTCCAAAGTTTGGAGCGCAAGCTAGGTAAAAGCGTACGTATACATGTTTCTGTGGACAAGTCTTTGATTGGTGGTGTCTTGGTAAGGGCTGGCGATAAGGTATTTGACGGCTCAATCAAAGGTCGGCTTCAACACATGCACAAAACTCTAAAGTGAGAGCGAGAATATTAACATGCAATTAAACCTATCCGAAGTTAGTGATCTGATTAAGAAGAAGATCGAAAGTTACGATTTAAGTGCCGAAGCGTATACAGAAGGGACCGTCGTCAGTGTGACTGATGGGATTGTCAGGATACATGGGCTATCCGAGGCCATGCAAGGAGAAATGCTAGAGTTTCCTGGCAACTCGTTTGGATTGGCTTTAAACCTGGAAAGGGATTCAGTCGGGGCCGTTATTTTAGGTCCCTATCAACATATTTCTGAAGGCGACACCGTAAAATGCACGGGTAGGATTTTGGAGGTTCCCGTAGGTGAGGCTTTGCTGGGTCGTATCGTTGATGCTTTAGGTAATCCAATTGACGGAAAAGGCGCGATTGAAACCCATGCAACTTCCCCTATTGAGAAAATTGCCCCGGGTGTTATCGCGCGCAAGTCGGTTGATCAGCCAGTCCAAATAGGTTTGAAATCGATTGACGCCATGATTCCAATAGGTCGCGGCCAACGTGAGCTAATTATCGGTGACCGGCAAACGGGCAAGACAGCGATTGCTGTTGATGCCATTATTAATCAAAAAGGCACTGGGATTAAATGCATTTATGTGGCGATTGGGCAAAAACGTTCATCTGTCGCGAGTGTCGTGCGTAAGCTCGAAATGCATGGAGCTATGGAGCATACCATAGTCGTTTCAGCATCCGCATCCGAGTCTGCGGCATTGCAATTCGTAGCCCCTTATACAGGTTGTGCAATGGGCGAGTTTTTCCGTGATCGTGGCGAAGATGCGTTAATAATTTACGACGATTTGACCAAACAAGCATGGGCTTACCGACAACTATCCTTGTTGTTGCGCCGTCCGCCGGGACGCGAGGCATACCCTGGTGACGTGTTCTATTTGCATTCCCGTCTATTAGAAAGGGCGGCTCGCATCAACGCCAACGAAGTGGAAAAACTGACCGGAGGCCAAGTAAAAGGCAAAACCGGTTCTTTAACAGCGTTGCCGATTATTGAAACCCAAAACGGCGACGTTTCGGCATTCGTGCCGACTAACGTAATTTCTATTACCGATGGCCAGATTTTCTTGGAAAGCAACCTGTTCAACGCGGGTATCCGCCCTGCCGTAAATGCCGGTTTGTCAGTTTCTCGAGTTGGCGGTGCCGCGCAAACTAAAATCATCAAAAAACTGGGTGGCGGTGTCCGTCTGGATTTGGCGCAATACCGAGAATTGGCGGCGTTCACCCAATTTGCTTCTGATTTGGATGAAAGCACCCGTAAGCAAATCGAACGGGGTCAGCGGGTAACTGAGCTGATGAAGCAAAACCAGTATTCACCGATGTCAGTGGCACAAATGGCCGTATCATTGTTTGCCGCTAACGAAGGCTTCTTGGATGATGTGGAAGTGAACAAAGTGCTTGATTTTGAATCGGCTTTGCAATCTTATATGAAAGCAGAGCAATTTGACTTGATGGATAAGATTAATGCAACAGGTGATTATAATGACGAGATAAAAAACGGGTTGCAAACAGCAATTGAAACTTTCGTCAAAACCCATAGCTGGTAAGGGGTTGTAAATGGCTATAGGTAAAGAAATACGCGCCAAAATAGGCAGTATCAAGAACACCCAAAAAATTACCCGGGCCATGGAAATGGTCGCCGCGAGTAAGATGCGAAAAACGAAAGACCTGATGCAGGCCACGCGTCCTTATTCCAAAAAAATGATGCAAATAATTAGGCACTTAGCTCATGCAAATCCAGAATATAAACATCCTTTTTTGATTCAACGTGAGGTCAAACGGGTTGGTTTGATCGTCATAAGCTCAGACCGGGGTTTGTGTGGGGGCTTAAATTCAAATCTGTTTAGGAAAACCCTTTCCCAATTAATCCAATGGGAAAAATCCGGGATTCAGGTAGATGTTTGTACTGTTGGATATAAGGCGGGTGGTTTTTTTAGTAACCTTAAAAAACCCAGATTGGTGGGTAAGACTGTAAAACTCATTGATACGCCTCACTTGGATGACGTGATCGAAATCATCAAAATCATGCTGGATAGTTACCATGAAAATGTAATTGATGAACTTTATCTGGTAAGTAATGAATTTATCAATACCATGATCCAAAGGCCTTCGATCTATAAATTATTGCCAGTGTCGGCTGTAGAAATAGAAGAAGGTCTCCGTGGACACTGGGATTACATCTATGAACCCGATGCAAAGGAAGTTTTGGATTATTTGTTAATCCGCTACATAGAATCTATTGTCTATCAAGGTTTGGTTGAAAATAATGCTTGCGAGCAGGCCGCAAGAATGGTTGCGATGAAAAGTGCATCGGATAATGCGGGTAATTTAATTAAAGAGTTACAGCTTATTTACAACAAAGCTAGACAAGCCGCCATTACTCAAGAAATTTCAGAAATTGTTGCCGGTGCTGCTGCGGTTTAAGTGCCTGGAAAAGATAATACACTAATGAGGATACAGAATGAGTTCGGGTAAGATCGTTCAGATTATTGGTGCGGTTGTAGACGTCGAGTTTTCTCGCGAAGAACTGCCTAAAATATATGATGCCTTGGTTGTTGAAAACAATGGCCTTGTTTTAGAAGTACAGCAGCAGTTAGGGGACGGCATTGCCAGGACAATCGCAATGGGCAGCACTGATGGTTTAAGCAGGGGTTCCACCGTCAATAACACAAACGCACCCATATCGGTGCCGGTAGGGATAGAAACTTTGGGTCGTATCATGAATGTGTTAGGTGATGCTATCGATGAAAAAGGCCCGATAGGTGAACAAACAAGATGGAAAATCCATCGCGAAGCCCCTAGTTATGCCGAGCAAGCGGCTGCTAATGAATTGCTAGAAACAGGTATAAAAGTAATCGACTTAATTTGCCCTTTTAGTAAGGGCGGTAAAGTGGGGTTGTTTGGCGGTGCCGGAGTAGGAAAGACTGTCAACATGATGGAATTGATCCGCAATATCGCGATTGAACATAGCGGTTATTCGGTGTTTGCAGGTGTAGGGGAGCGTACCCGTGAGGGCAACGATTTTTATCATGAAATGACCGATTCAAACGTAATTGACAAAGTTTCGTTAGTTTATGGACAAATGAACGAGCCTCCCGGAAACCGTTTGCGCGTCGCTTTGACCGGTTTGACAATGGCCGAATATTTCCGTGACGAAGGCCGGGACGTGTTGTTTTTCGTAGATAACATTTACCGTTACACCTTGGCGGGTACGGAAGTGTCCGCACTGTTAGGCCGTATGCCATCGGCGGTAGGTTACCAACCAACGTTAGCGGAGGAGATGGGGGTGTTACAAGAACGTATCACCTCAACTAAAACGGGTTCCATTACGTCGATTCAAGCGGTTTATGTACCCGCTGACGACTTGACCGACCCATCTCCAGCCACTACCTTCGCCCATTTGGATGCCATGGTGGTGTTGTCTCGGCAAATCGCCGAGTTAGGAATATATCCGGCAATTGATCCGTTAGATTCCAGTAGCCGTCAGTTAGACCCGTTGGTCATTGGTCGAGAACATTACGACGTGGCACGAAAGGTGCAGAAAACCCTACAGCGTTTCAAAGAATTACGCGATATTATTGCGATATTGGGTATGGATGAGCTATCCGAAGAGGATAAGTTGATAGTTTCTAGGGCTAGGAAAATACAGCGGTTTTTATCCCAGCCTTTCTTCGTTGCTGAGGTTTTCACCGGCTCGCCAGGAAAATATGTGTCGTTAAAAGACACTATAGCCGGTTTCAAGGGCATCATTGATGGGGAATATGATGCCATACCCGAACAAGCTTTTTATATGGTCGGCACTATAGAGGAAGCTTTGGAAAAAGCAAAAAACCTTAAAAGTCAGTAACTAGGGTAAGATAATGACCATGACTGTGCATGTAGATATTGTAAGCGCGGAAAAGGAAATTTTTTCCGGATTGGCGGAAATGGTGTTCGCTCCTGCCGAAATGGGTGAGGTAGGTATAACGCCCCGCCATGCCCCCTTTTTAACTAAATTAAACCCGGGCGAAGTGAGGGTAAAAGTCAGTGATAAAGAAAGCTTCCCCTTCTTTATCACAGGCGGGATACTGGAAGTCCAACCGCATTTGGTCACGGTTTTGGCGGATACCGCCATTAGGGCTAAAGACATAGACGAGGCGGCGGCCTTGCAAGCTAAGGCGCTTGCGGAAGAAGCGCTGGTCGAAAGATCGGAAAAAATGGATTATGCAACGGCGCAAGCCCAATTGGCTGTGGCGGTCATGCAATTGAGGACTCTGGATAGGTTACGAAAACGCGGGGAATAAACACGGCCGCAAATTCTTGGATCCCAACAGATGCACCGATAAATTAATCAAATTAAAAAAGCCCGGTAACGTCATTCGCTATCGGGCTTTTTTGTTAAATGAGGCATGTCAATGAAAATCAACACCCTTATTTTAGCGGCAGGTAAAGGGACCCGGATGCGTTCCAATATACCGAAGGTTCTGCACCCTATCGCCAATAAACCGCTGATAGCGCATGTCTATGAAATGGCGAGGGGATTGCCTGGCAACACCATTAATATAATCGTTGGACATGGGGCGGAGCAGGTTAAGCAAGCCATCGACGATATCGCCGTGAATTGGATTTTACAATCCCAACAATTAGGAACAGGCCATGCCGTCCAACAAGCCAAGGAGTTCATTGGCGATGACCAAATCGTATTGATTTTGTTTGGGGATGTGCCGCTGCTTAATGCAGGGACAGCAAAAATCTTGATTGAAAATGTCACTGATGGACAAATGGCTTTGCTGACCGTTAACCTCGATAACCCAGCCGGTTATGGGAGGATTATCAGAAACGATGAAGACCTAGTGATAAAAATCATGGAAGAAAAGGATGCCTCTGATCATGAAAAGCTCGTCAACGAGGTCAACACCGGAGTAATGGCGGTCAAGGGCGGCATGTTAAAAACATGGCTGGATCAGTTAGGAAATGATAACGCCCAAGCAGAATATTATCTGACGGATATTATCGCTATGGCGGTGGCCGATGGTATTGGCATAATAACAAGCCAGCCTATCAGCCCGGACGAAGTATTGGGTATCAATAACCGGATGCAGCTTGCACATTTAGAGCGCGTTTACCAGCAGACCCAGGCCAAACGGCTTATGGCGGAGGGTGTCACTCTAATGGATCCCGGCCGTTTTGATTTAAGGGGTGAAATAGACTCTGTAGGTGAAGACATTGTTATCGATGTCAACGTGATTATGGAGGGCAAGATTAGCTTGGGTAACCGTGTCAAAATTGGGCCCAACACCATCATAAAAAACGCTGTGATTGCGGATGATGTGGAGATCTTGGCTAATTGTGTCATTGAGGATGCGGTCATTGGACACTCTTGTCGAATCGGCCCTTTTGCTAGGATCCGCCCGGAAACAAAGTTGGCAAATGACGTCCATATCGGCAATTTTGTTGAGATAAAAAAATCCAGCATCAATCAGGGTAGCAAGGTCAACCACTTAAGCTATATCGGCGATGCAGAAATCGGTACTCAAGTAAATGTCGGCGCCGGGACGATCACCTGCAACTATGATGGCGCCAATAAGTTCAAGACCATTATCGAAGACGGGGCGTTCATCGGCTCCAACAGCCAATTGGTCGCGCCCGTGACGATCGGAAAAGAGGCTACCATTGGGGCGGGTTCCACTATTACCAGAGACGCCCCTCCTGGGCAGTTGAGCTTAAGCAGGGCCAAACAAACGGTGGTATCATCTTGGCAAAGGCCCGTCAAACAGGAGAAAAAATAATGTGCGGAATTGTTGCAGGTGTCGCCCAACGAAACGTATTGCCTATTTTGCTGGAAGGCTTAAGAAGGCTTGAATATAGGGGTTATGATTCGGCGGGTTTGGCCATTATCGACAATCAGGCCATTCATCGTAGACGGGCCTTGGGCAAAGTAAAGGAATTGGAAAACCTGTTGGCCGCTGAACCGCTCAATGGACTGATAGGCATTGCCCATACCCGTTGGGCTACGCATGGGGCGCCTAGTACCCAAAATGCCCATCCCCATGTCAGCCGGGAACATATCGCGGTGGTGCATAATGGGATCATTGAAAACCACGAACAACTCAAAGCCGCGCAATTGGGCAGGGGTCATGTGTTTGCGTCTGAAACTGACACGGAAGTGATTGCCCATGAATTTTACGATGCCCTTCAAGTCACCGGTACGTTGTTGGATGCCGTGAAACACGCGGTCAAAAGATTCGACGGGGCTTTTGCCCTAGGTGTCATCAGTGTCAGTGAGCCGGACACATTGATTGCTTGCCGAAAAGGGAGTCCTTTGGTTATTGGCGTGGGGATTGGGGAATATTTCATCGCTTCCGATGTGGCGGCCTTATTGCCTGTGACCCAACGTTTTATTTTTCTGGAAGACGGTGATGTTGCGGAATTGAAAATAGACCATTTGGCGATATTCAATGCGGCAGGGGAGCCGGTCGAACGGCCAATCAAAAAAAGCCAATTGACCGCTGACGCGGTTGATAAAGGTGACTACCGTCACTACATGCTGAAAGAAATTTACGAACAACCGTTTGCCCTGTCACAAGTGCTGGAGGGCAGGTTCATTAACCAAAAATTGAACGAAAATGCGTTAGGCCATAACGCTAGCCGTATATTCGACGCCATCAAATCTGTGCAGTTGATTGCCTGTGGCACCAGTTACCACGCAGGTTTGGTGGCGCAGTATTGGTTTGAAGAATTGGCTGGCATCCCTTGCCGCATTGAGGTGGCCAGTGAATTTCGTTATCGGCAACCCATCTTGGCTGAAAATAGCCTGGTTATCACCGTCTCCCAATCAGGGGAAACCGCCGACACCTTAGCGGCCCTGATGGAAGCAAAAAATTTAGGTGCCAACTATTCGATAGCCGTATGTAATGTGGCCGAGAGTTCCTTGGTTAGGGAATCGGACTTGGCCTTAATGACCCGGGCAGGGCCCGAAATCGGCGTGGCCTCGACTAAGGCGTTTACAACGCAATTGGCCACATTGATGCTATTGGTGATCGCCTTGGGCAGACGCTATAAATTATCGGAAATGGCAGAAGAAAAGATCACTGCACAACTGTTTGCTTTACCGGGCACCATTGAAAAAGTATTGGAGCTTGATGGGGAAATCAAGGCATTGTCTGAAAGTTTTGCGGAAAAACAACATGCTTTATTTTTAGGTAGAGGAGCTCACTATCCTATCGCCATGGAAGGGGCGTTAAAATTAAAGGAAATTTCCTATATCCACGCGGAAGCATATCCCGCAGGTGAATTAAAGCATGGCCCGCTGGCGTTGATTGATGCCGACATGCCGGTCATTACTGTGGCGCCTAACAACAGTTTGCTGGAAAAACTCAGGTCCAATATCCATGAAGTCAGCGCTAGGGGTGGTCAACTCATTGTTTTTATGGATGAAACGTTGCGTCAGTCCTCAAGCCAGAATGTCAGGGTGATTAAAATTCCCCAGGTGGACAATGAGGTGTCACCGATAGTTTTTACCATCCCTTTGCAATTGTTGGCATACCATGTCGCCGTCCTAAAAGGGACGGACGTGGATCAACCCAGAAACCTTGCCAAATCGGTGACAGTCGAGTAGGAGACCACCCATGCCAGGCGTACCACCAAAAACCGTATTAATCACGGGATGTTCGACAGGGATTGGTTATGCCACTGCGATAGCATTGCAAAAGCGTGGCCATCAGGTCATAGCAACGGCAAGGAAAATGGATGCTGTGATCCGCTTACGGGAGCACGGCTTTGCTTCCTTCCAGTTAGATTTGGCCGATAGCGGGAGTATCCGGCAGGCTGTTGCTGACGTGTTATCGTTAACTGACGGCAAATTGGATGTTTTATTTAACAATGCCGCCTACGGACAACCCGGCGCGGTGGAAGATTTAAGCCGTGATGTCTTGCGGGCGCAATTTGAAACCAATTTCTTTGGTACGCATGAGTTGAGCAATCAAATTATCTCGGTGATGCGTAGGCAAGGGCATGGCAGGATTGTTTATAACAGCTCGATTTTGGGTTTTGTCGCCATGACCTACCGGGGAGCTTATAACGCCAGTAAGTTTGCCCTAGAAGGTTTAGTTGACACGCTCCGTTTGGAATTGAATGGAAGCAATATCTATGTCAGTTTGATAGAGCCTGGGCCTATTCTGAGTGACTTTAGAAAAAATGCCTTTGAGATGTATAAACGTAATATCGATACTGCCCAAAGCTACCACCGGGAGACTTACCAAGTCATGGAAGCCCGGTTACAAAAAGAGGGCGCAACCGCGCCGTTCACGTTACCCGCTACTGCGGTGGCGGAAAAAGTCATACACGCCGTCGAATCGAAAAAACCTAAAATCCGCTACTTCGTCACTTTCCCTACCTATCTTTTTGCCGTTTTCAAGAGGCTGTTGCCGGATGCCTGGTTGGATTCAATATTGCGTTCAATTAAGTAAACAGCAGGGTGGGGCGATAAAAATTATTTTGGCTCCGCGTCGAATCGGTCATTTTTGGCTTGGCAATGTGGGGGCGGGTTTTTCATGTGTCCGCCAATTTTTTTAACACGGTTTCCGCGCCTTGCAAGGTCTTAGCTAAATCCGCCCCGCTGTGGGCGGCTGAGACAAACCCCGCTTCAAAGGCGGAAGGCGCCAAATAAACGCCCTCGTCCAGCATGGCATGAAAGAAACGTTTGAATAAATTCTGGTTGCATTGCATGACTTGCTCAAAACGGGCGATATTCTCTTCCGCACTAAAAAACAGCCCGAACATACCGCCCACACAGTGGGTGGACAGCGCAATACCGGCTGTTGCAGCGCATTGCCTGAAGCCGGTGGTAAGTTGTTCGGTTTTCGCCGCTAAGGCCTGGAAAAAACCGGGTGCTTGAATCAGTTCCAAGGTTTTTAAGCCTGCGGCCATTGCCACCGGGTTGCCCGACAAAGTGCCGGCTTGATAGACAGGGCCTAGGGGGGCAAGATGTTCCATGATAACGCGCTTGCCACCAAAGGCGCCGACTGGCATACCCCCTCCGAGCACCTTGCCTAAGGTGGTTAAATCAGGCGTTACCCCGTACAACCCTTGGGCGCCATGTAAACCAACCCGAAAACCGGTCATCACCTCATCAAAAATCAGCACACTGCCAGAGTGATCGCAGGCTTGCCTTAGCGTTTCCAGAAAGCCCGGCACCGGAGGCACACAGTTCATGTTGCCGGCCACCGGTTCAACGATGATACAGGCTATTTGTCCGCCAATATCAGTAAACACTTGCCGGACGGATTCGCTGTCGTTATAAGGCAAGGTCAAGGTATTTTCCGCCACTGCCGCCGGTACGCCAGGGGAGCTGGGTATCCCGAACGTCAACGCGCCGGAACCCGCCTTGACCAATAAGGCATCGGCATGGCCGTGGTAACAACCGGCGAATTTGATGATTTTGTCGCGCCCGGTAAAGCCCCGCGCCAAACGGATCGCGCTCATGGTGGCTTCGGTGCCGGAGCTGACCATCCTGACCATGTCTATAGACGGTATTAATTGGCATACCATTCGCGCCATCTGGGTTTCGATTTCGGTGGGTGCGCCAAAGCTTAAGCCGTTTTCAGCCGCCATTTTGACGGCGGTAATGACTTCAGGATGGGCATGGCCTAAGACCATAGGTCCCCATGAGCCCACATAATCGATGTAGCTCTTACCTTCGCTGTCAATGATCTTAGAGCCTAGGGCACGGCTGATAAAAACAGGTGTGCCGCCAACGCCGCCAAAAGAACGCACCGGCGAATTGACGCCACCGGGTATGACCCGCTTGGCTTCGGAAAATAACTGTTCTTTTTCAGTCATGATGAAATAATTGCAGGTTTGAAAACACCTAACTTTACCATGATTAAGCGTCGCTAATACGTTAAAATGCCCATGCTTTTAAACTATCGCCTAACAAAGGGACAGACAAGCCAATGAAATCTAGGGACAAGCGGCGGGGATTGGTGTTGGTGCATACCGGGGATGGCAAAGGCAAGTCGTCCAGCGCATTTGGCATGGTGTTTCGTGCCGCCGGTTGGGGTATGAAGGTGTGTGTGGTTCAATTCATCAAGGGTCAATGGCAAACCGGAGAACAACGGGCCGCCACTCATTTTGAAAACATCGAATGGCATGCGTTAGGCGATGGATTTACCTGGGACACCCAAAACCCAGGGCAAGACCTTAAAACCAGCCGCGAAATTTGGGCTTTTTGCCAAGAAAAAATCCGTTTTGGGGATTTTGATTTGGTGGTTTTGGATGAAATCAATTATTGCTGCGGATACCATTGGCTCACCGGCGCTGAAATTTGTGATTTTATCCGTGGGCACAAACCGGCTTGGCAACATTTGGTTTTAACTGGCCGTAACGCCGCCCCTGAAGTGCTCGGTCTGGCCGATACCGTCACTGAAATGACTAAGATTAAACATGCTTTTGACCAAGGCATTTTGGCTGCACAGGGTATCGAATTTTAGAGCCAATAAAACATAATTAAAACAATACGAGGAGAATCAATATGTCCGATACAATGAAATTAGTTCTGAGCGTGGTGGCGTTTTTTGCGGTCGGTTTTATTATGGTGGGGATGAGCAAAAGACAGTCCCCGGAAAAAATGGAGGCGGCATCCATGATCCGAAATTATACGGCCATGCAAGACATGGCCAATGACAAGTGCAAGGCGGCTATTTTGAAAGAAACGGGTGAACAGGTCTACTTCCCGTCTGATACCGCAAGCGACAAAGAGACCTATGTCACTTTGAAATGGCAAGGGGAAAATGCGGCAAAGGGAGGCTTTAAACAAGCTAGCTGCACATTGGCTTCCCGTTTGGGGGGTATTTCTGAATTGTTGATTGACGATAAGGTGGTCATAAAAAAATAATTTAGCAGCTTAGGGGTGGGGAACGCATTTTTTTCCACTCCTATGTTATTCCTTGTAATCCCTGTTTCCAGTTTTATTCATCCGCTTGAATTTCATACTTGTCCAATAGGGTGTATAGGGTCGGTCTTGTCACCCCCAGCATCTTTGCCGCCTTGCTGATGTTGTTATTGGCGGACAGCAAAGCCTTTTTAATCGCGGTTGATTCCGCCTCCTCCCGTACCGCCCTTAAGTTAAAAGGCGGGCTTACGTCGCCTTCCCCTACCGGCAATTCCAAATCGTCCGCCGTTAGATAAGCGTCATCCGTTAAGATGATCGCCCGTTTCACCTTGTTTTCCATCTCCCTAATATTGCCCGGCCATGAATATTGCTCAATGGCCATTAAAGCATCATTAGAAAAACCTTTAATCCTTTTGTGGCTGGCTTCGTTAAAGCGTTTCAGCAATGCGGTTGCAATCATTACCGCATCGCCTTCGCGTTCCCTTAGCGGGGGAATATTGATGCTTATTTCACTCACCCGATAATAAAGGTCTAGCCTGAACTTGCCTTGGTCAATCAAGGATTCCAAATCTTGATGGGTTGCACATATTATCCTCACGTCAACGGGTATGGGTTTCCTGCCGCCTAGCCTTTCAACGCTGCGTTCCTGCAAAAAACGCAATAGCTTGGCTTGTAAGCTAATAGGCAAGTCGCCAATTTCATCCAGAAAAAAAGTGCCTTGGTCGGCAAATTCAATCTTGCCCTTGGTGAGTTGGGAGGCGCCGGTAAAAGCCCCTTTTTCATAACCAAACAATTCACTTTCCAGCAGGTTTTCAGGTATGGCGGCGCAATTGACCGCCACAAAAGCTCGGTCTGACCGTAAGCTTAACTGGTGTATGGCTTTTGCGAAAACTTCTTTGCCGGTGCCGCTTTCGCCTAACAACAGGGTCGTGGCATTGGTGGGTGCGACCTTTTCGATCATCCGGGCGATGCCTTGCATGGACTTGCAGGCTGCGATGATCCCCGTCAATGGCTCAGAAACCGTCTGCTTGAGATGCCGGTAAGCTTTTTCCAGATCGACCAATTGATAAGCGCGTCCGACAATCAATGCCAAGACATCGCTATCTACGGGTTTTTGGTAGAAATCATAAGCACCCATGGCGACGGCCTTGACGGCATTGTCCCGGTCACCATTTCCGGTCACTACGATCACTTTGGCTATCGGCGACAATTGTAAAATTTCGCTGAGCGTCTCTAGGCCCTCGCTGGCATTGACCGGGTCAGGCGGCAAGCCTAAGTCCAAAGTTACAACATCAGGCTTATGCATTCTTACCGCGGCGATGGCATCGCCCCGGTTACCCGCGATTACGACCTGGTAATCGGTGAAACGCCATTTTAACTGTTTCTGTAATCCAGGGTCGTCTTCCACTATCAGTAAAATTTGTTTTTTATTCATGGCTTACTTAACGGTCTGCACGGGGCCGTACGCGCGGTGACATAAACGGGCGATAGCGACCTTGCCGAAACGGCTTCGGGTTATGAATGGGACGACAGCCATTGCTCCAGCATCACCAAAATCCAAATCATCACCCCATAATAAGCGGCGTGGCCTTTTTTGTGTTGCAGGATTAATTGTGAACACCAATCTGGATTGAGCCAGCCACGGCGGGAAAAGGCTTCCAAATTGGCCAAGGAGAATGCTTGCAAATCCTTATCGGTACGCATCCAAACGCCAAACGGCAGGCCGAAGCCCATTTTGCTTTTCGCCAGGGTTTCGTTGGCCAGAAATCCCCGCATTCCTTCCTTATAAAAAGAGCGCAATTGAACCCCCTTCATTAGCCAGTCCGAGGGGATGGAAGCCGCAAAATTCAAGAGATCCTCCTGCAACATCGGGTAGTAAACTTCGATGCCCGCCAATTCGCACATGCGGTTGACTTTTCTCAGGTCATTATCCGCCAATGTGAATTTATGATCCAAAAACAGCATGTTTTTGACTAAATCGTCTGTCGGGCCGCGTTGATAGGTTTGTTGCAGGTTTTGGATAGGCAATTCGGGGTTGATTTGGGCCAAGAAATCGCCGTTGAAAATCTCGGAAAGGGGCGTCCGGTACAGATAATTGTAAGTCTCAAGCCGTTGCGGCATCGGTATCGCCGCTTGCTGGACATAGCTTTTCAGCTTACGCAATATGGGCAAATCGACCGCTAAGGTTGCCAAAGCCGTTTTCGCCAAACCCGGCAAGTGGCGGTAATAATCAAACAGTTTTTGTTTGGCATAGCGGGCGTTGCCGGCGAATATTTCATCGCCGCCATCCCCCGCTAATAAGCCTCTCATGCCTTGTTCACGGGCAAATTTGGCGCAATAGTAAGCCGGGATGGCGGAGGCGTTGCCGAACGGTTCGTCGTAGCCGCGGGCGATCAAGGGGATGGCGTCCAAAACGTCTTTGGGGGTGACATAGTATTCGTGCAATTTCGCTTGAAAATGTCGGGCGGTAATCCGCGCATAAGCCATTTCATCGTAGCCGTCGGCGGAAAAGCCGATCGTGAACGCATCAATGGGGCGATGGGCTATTTTGCTGTACATGCCCACTACGGTGCTGCTGTCCAAGCCACCGCTTAAAAACGCCCCAACTTTGGGGTCGTGCGGGCATTGTCCGGTCGCTTGTTGTAGCTGCTCATTTAATTGCCCTAGCAAGGCTTTTTTCGGCAAACGGCTGTCTGAATAGTGTTGTTGCCAGTAAAACCCCCGTTTCAGATGGCTTTCCCCAAACTCGACAAATTCCGCAGGTTGCAGCTTATGAACGCCCTGATAGATGCTCTCGGGACTGGGAATGGCATGAAAATACAGGTAATTAAAAATGCCCTGTGGGCTGATGGCGGGGTTGATGGCCGGATGGGCGACGATCTGGTCGAGTTGCGAGCCGAAAACCAGCACGTCACCTTGTACGCCAAACGCCAAAGCGCCTAAGCCAACCTTATCGATGGCCAACAAGGCATAACGGCGCTCAGGCTCTATCAGGCAACAGGAAAATTCCCCGCCGAGTTTGGCCAAAACCTCCCGGCCATCGCGGCGAAAACCTTGTGCCAACGCATAGGCTGGGCCATGTTCTTTCGATAGGTGCGCTAAGGCGCTATCGTGCCAAACGGGCCGGCCGGCAATAATGGCAACCAAGGGGCCAGAATGGAATAAATAAGGCGCCGCGTTCAGGCTATGGCCACCGATTTCTGCGTTACCCAGCCGGTGCTCGACCGCGACGGGTTTAACGGCCCCGCACGGTGCCGCCTCCCGTTGGTGTGCCACGGAGCCCGAAAATTCAGGATTTGAGTGTTTGGATAACCAACCGTAAATCGACCCCATATATTTCCCGATAGTTAAGTGACTGAAAGGTGGCCTAAAGTTTGGACTGGACCAACCGGTAAACTTGATCCGCCATTGATCCGGCATCCGCGATAAGGCTTTCTAACTCATGGGTTTTTGCTTCCGCAAACGTCCGGTCTTTTAAACCGCCGGTATTGATGTGAACATTTAAGGCCGCCGTCTTTAAGCCTCCATAAGCCGCCATGGCCGCAGCCCCGGCATCGCTGATGACGCCCACGCTGCCTTTTTCAGCGGCGATTTGACTTAGCAGTATCGCTTCTTTACAGGCTTTAGCACAATCAATGGGTACTTGGGTGGCCTCTTTTAAAACAACTTGAATGGCTGCACTGCGGGCCGATTTTTCGGCATCGCTTTGTTTTGGCATGCCATAACAGGCCACCAACCGGTTGAATACGTCGATATCGGCTTGGATTAAAGCCGTCAATTGCGCCCTTAAGTCTTCGGTTTTCGCCAATAACGCCACCATCTCATCTTCCACCTCGGCATAAGCCGGTTTGCCAATGGTCAACCGGCAGACCATGGCCACTAGAGCCGCCGCCTGTGCGCCCAATAAGGCCGCCACGCTGCCGCCGCCCGGGGTTGCGGATTTGCTGGCTAAATCATCAAGAAAGGTTTGCAGTGATTTTTCTTTAACGGGGATCATGTTGGTGCTGAGGGTTTCGGTTTCTTGATGTTGATTTTAGTGACGCCGCCAACGAGTGGTGCCATCGGGTGAATCTTCCAAGATAATACCTTGGGATTTTAAATCATTGCGGATATTATCGGCCAATCCCCAATCTTTTGCTTTTTTTGCATCGATACGAGCCTGGATTTGTTGCTCTATCTGTGCGTCAGAAATAGACTCTTCGTCGTTTGTCAGTGGCAATGCCCCTTCTTTCAAGTAATCCTCGGGTGCATCCTGCAACAAACCCAATAAGCCAGCCAATTGCTTAAGTGTCGCCGCCAATGTTTGCGCCTGTCGCGGGTCGGTGTCTTTGGTTTTGTTCAATTCCCGTGCCAGGTCAAACAGCACCGATAGGGCTACAGGGGTATTAAAATCATCATCCATGGCCGACTCGAAACGCTCTTGGTAGGCTTTTTCGATAGGCATTGCATCAGCAGATATGCCGCGTAAGGCCATATAAAACCTGGTCAGAGCCGCGCCCGCCTCATCCAGTTGTGCGTTGGCATAGTTGAGCGGGCTGCGGTAGTGGCTGGACAGGATAAAAAACCGGATGACCTCGGGCGGGTATTGTTTCAGAACTTCCCGCACGGTAAAAAAATTGCCCAGGGATTTGGACATTTTCTCCTCATTAACCCGAACAAAACCGTTATGCATCCAGACGTTGACATATTTTTCACCAGTCGCGCCCTCGGACTGGGCGATTTCGTTTTCATGATGCGGGAATTGCAAGTCCATGCCGCCGCCGTGGATGTCGAAATGGTCGCCTAGGCAGCCAGTGGACATCGCCGAGCACTCGATATGCCAACCCGGGCGGCCAAGACCCCAGGGCGACTCCCAAGCCGGTTCGTTAGGCTTGGCCATTTTCCATAGCACAAAATCCAGCGGGTTGCGTTTAGCGGTGTCGACTTCGACCCGCTCGCCGGCCTGCAGGTCGTCTAGGTTTTTGCCGGACAAGCGGCCATAGTCTTTAAACCGGTTGACCGCATAAAAAACATCGCCATTGCCGCCGATATAAGCGAAGCCGTTGCCAATCAACTTAGCGATCATGACGATGATGGAGGCTATCGACTGCGTCGCCCTAGGTTCTAAATCCGGCGGCAATACCGATAGCCATCGTTCATCCTCGTGCATGGCGGCAATGAAGCGTTCCGTCAACGCAGTGAAGTCTTCGCCGTTGTCATGGGCGCGTTGGATAATTTTGTCGTCTATGTCGGTGATGTTGCGGACATAGGTCAAGTCGTAACCTAAGCACCGTAAATACCTAGCCACCGTGTCGAACACCACCATCACCCGGGCATGGCCGATATGGCAGTAGTCGTAAACGGTCATACCACAGACATACATGCCCACTTTTCCGGCGACACGCGGTTCAAACAACTCTTTTTTTCGGGTCAGGGTGTTATAGATTTTCAACATGTTTGGTTAAGATGAAGGGCGGGCGAAAAGCACAAAAGCCTACAATTTACCAAGCGCATACTTCTCATTCAAGCTAAAAACACCTAAAATCTCGAGTTTTGTTTCAACCAAAAGGAAAAACCATGCACCAGGCCTTATTAGCGTCGCTGCTGTTTCTTATCCCATCACTACCCTTTGCAAAGGATAATCACATGTCGGAAAACACCACTTTAGTTAAACTAACCACGTCTTTAGGTGACATTACCCTCCAATTGAACGCTGAAAAAGCCCCTTTGTCAGCAGCCAATTTTCTGGCTTATGTGAACGAAGGCTTTTACAACGGCACGATTTTCCATCGGGTAATCCCAGGCTTCATGGCACAAGGCGGCGGGTTTGACACCTCTTTTTCCCAAAAACCAAACCATGCGCCGATAAAAAACGAGGCCGATAACGGCTTGCTCAACAAACGCGGCAGCATCGCCATGGCACGCACTAACGCGCCTGATTCAGCCACAGCCCAGTTTTTTATCAACTACAAAGACAACACGTTTTTGAATCATACCAGCCCTACGCCTAGCGGCTGGGGTTATGCGGTGTTCGGGGAAGTCGTCGTAGGCATGGACGTGGTCGATGCCATGGCCAAACAACCCACCGGCAACCGGGGTGGGCATCAGGATGTGCCGCAAACGGACATCATCATTAAAAAAGCGGAAGTCGTCCAGTAACCGCTTAAAGCTGGCGTGGGCCATTAGCCAAGCCCGTGAAGTTAACAGAGGCCCCGTCATTTCAGCAGGGATTTCAGTGATCTATAAACTAGGGACGGTCCGTGGTCGATACCGCCACTGGTTTCTTGGAAATCCCTAGGCAAGTTCTGCTAGGCTGTCGCCTTAACAGGCGGTTACGGGCCGGTTGCCCCGGCCCGCTGGTTTGTTAAACCCAACCCCCGCTTTTACCATGAGCAAAGCCATTCTGTTTGTTTCCGACCTGCATATCAGCTTTGATAAGCCGCAGATTACCCGCCGGTTTTTAAATTTCCTAGCCCAAAGGGCGAAACATGCGGCAGCCGTTTATATCCTAGGTGACTTATTTGATGCTTGGGTTGGCGATGACGACCCGACCCCCCCTAACAATGCCATACGTCAAGCATTAAAAACGCTCACCGATCATGGCGTCGCGGTTTTTTTCCAACCAGGGAACCGGGATTTCCTGGTGGGCGAACGCTTTACCGCAGATACCGGCGTATCGTTATTGGGTGATTACGCTGTTATCGAGCTTGGCGACATCCGGACTTTATTGACGCATGGCGACCTGCTGTGCACCGACGATTTGCCTTACCAGGCCTTCCGCGTCCGTTCCCGTTCGCCGGAATGGCGGCAAAATGTCTTGTCCAAGCCCTTATGGCTAAGGCTAATCGCCGCCCGTTTGTTTAGGTTGCGTAGCCATTTTCATAAACGCGGCAAGACCATGGCGATCATGGATGTGAATCAAGAGGCCGTCATCCACATCATGCAGGAATACGCTTGCCAATACCTGATACATGGCCATACCCACAGGCCGGGGTGCCATCATTTCGAAAGCGATGGCCAGCCAGCACAGCGTATGGTGCTATCGCAATGGAGTAATGCTGGCGGTGAATACTTGTGTTGGCAAAACAACGCCTTTAAAACTGAAAGCGTTTGAATGTGCAAATGGCCAGCCAAAGCGCCCATATTAAAATTTGACTTTTTAGGGGAAATCATTAAATCTAGGTGCTTGGTAGGAAATTTTCCTAAAGCACCAAAGGATGAAAAATAATTCTGCCAAAAACTAATATTAGTCAAAAAAACACAATCAATATTTTGTCGGCAAACAGAATGTCCAGGAGAAACAAATTATGAAGAAGCCTTTGAAAAGTTGGCTGCTTGCGTCCAGTGTGGCTGCTATTTTAGCAACGCCTGCAATGACCACAGCTAACACGGGTGTTGAAAAATTAACGCAAAACCCAGCAAACTGGGCCACTTGGGGTGGTGACTACGCCGGTACCCGTTACAGCGAATTAACACAAATCAACGCAGGTAACGTAAAAAACCTGCAACCTGCCTGGACTTTCTCTACAGGCGTATTGCGCGGCCATGAAGGCGGTCCATTGGTGGTTGATGATGTGCTTTACATCCATACTCCTTTCCCCAACACAGTTTATGCCATCGACCAAAGCACCAAGGCCGTCATTTGGGAGTTCACGCCTAGACAAGATGCGGACGTGACCATCCCGGTGATGTGCTGCGACACCGTTAACCGCGGTTTGGCTTATGGCGACGGCAAAATTTTCTTGCAACAATCCGACACCGTCTTGACCGCATTAGACGCCAAAACCGGCAAGCGGGTTTGGAGCGTACAAAACGGCGACCCAAAATTGGGCATGACCAATACCAACGCGCCTTTGGTGGTTAACAATAATGTGATCACGGGTATTTCTGGCGGTGAATTCGGTGTCCGCGGTTTCTTGGCCGCCTATGACATGAAAACCGGAAAACTGGCTTGGAAAGGCTACAGCATGGGTCCTGACAAAGACACGTTGATTCATCCCGGCAAAACCACCACTTGGGAAAATGGCAAAGTGGCTCCAGTTGGAGCCGAGTCAAGCTTGGCCACTTGGGAAGGTGACCAATGGAAAATTGGCGGCGGCACCACTTGGGGCTGGTACAGTTACGACCCAAAATTGAATTTGGTTTACTACGGTTCAGGCAACCCATCCACTTGGAACCCCGCGCAACGTCCTGGTGACAACAAATGGTCCATGTCTTTGTGGGCGCGTGACGCCGATACCGGTGCGGTCAAGTGGGTTTACCAAATGACCCCGCACGACGAATGGGACTACGACGGCATCAACGAAACCGTCCTGGTTGACCAAGAAGTAAAGGGCAAAATGCACAAAACCATCGTGCATTTCGACCGTAACGGCTTTGGTTACACCCTAGACCGCGAAACCGGCGAATTGTTGGTCGCTGAAAAATTCGACAAATCCGTCAACTGGGCGACCCACGTTGACATGAAAACAGGCCGTCCGCAAGTGGTGCCTGAATTCAGTACCGAACACAACGGTGAAGATGTCAACACGGTTGGGACTTGCCCTGCTGCGTTGGGCGCCAAAAACCAACAACCTGTTTCTTACTCGCCTCAAACCGGTTTGTTCTATATCTCAGGTAACCACCTGTGCATGGAATACGAGCCATTTGAAGTATCTTACACGGCTGGCCAACCCTATGTGGGCGCCACCTTGTCCATGATGCCAGCGGGCGCTGATGTCATGACGGGCCAAAAAGACGGCACTAACAACTTAGGCCAATTCACCGCTTGGGATGCTAAAACCGGCAAGATTATCTGGTCCAACAAAGAACAATTCTCTGTTTGGTCTGGCTCTGTCGCCACTGCGGGCGGCGTGGTGTTTTATGGAACCCTAGAGGGTTACTTGAAGGCGGTCGACGCTAAGACGGGTAAGGAATTGTATAAATTCAAAACCCCGTCCGGCATCATCGGCAACGTCAACACTTGGGAATACAAAGGCCGACAATATGTCGGCGTGTTGTCGGGTATCGGCGGTTGGGCGGGTATCGGTATCGCGGCCGGCCTAGATGACGGCACCGAATCCTCTGGCTCCGAAGGCCTTGGCGCGGTGGGTGCTTACAGGAGTTTGAGTTCTTACACTAAATTGGGCGGTACTTTGACCGTGTTTGCCTTGCCGGAGTAATGAGCTTTTTTGGCTACTGATCGCTAAAAACCCCGGCCGGGCCAACCAGCCGGGGTTTTTTTATCCCACCCGCGGAACACGGTATTTTCCGCCAGGCCCATTTGATGGTTGCTAATAAACTGGAAAGTTTTACGGCGTGGCCAAGGCTGTCCAATGCCTCAAATAACGTAACCGTTCAACTTATCTTTCAACATTTTATTCACTTCCTCCGGGTTCGCCTTGCCTTGCATGGCCTTCATCACCTGACCGACAAAAAAGCCAAATACTTTTTCATTACCCGCCAAATATTGCTCTACTTGTTTGCTGTTGGCGGCGACGATTTGGTCGATGACGGCGGCAATGGCACCGGTATCGCTAATTTGTCTTAAACCTTTGGCGTCGATGACGGCATCGGCGGTGGTGTCGGCGTTTTGCCAGAGTTCTTCAAAGATGTGCTTGCCGATCTTGCCGGAAATGGTGTTGTCTTTGATGCGTTGCAGTAAAACGGCCAACCGCTGCGGGCTGATCGGGCAATCGGCGATCTCCAAGTTTTCCCTGTTCAACGCCGCCGCCAATTCGCCGTTGATCCAGTTGGCGCAAAGCTTGGCTTCGGCACCGGAAAGCTCGACCACGGCTTCAAAATAATCGGCCAACGGCCGCGATGACGTAAGCAAGGTTGCCGCCTCGTTATCCAGTTGGTAATGGGTGTTAAAGCGCCGTTTTTTCGCATCCGGCAATTCCGGCAAAGCCGCTTTCACTGCCGCCTTGAAAGTCTCGCTGACCACCACTGGCAGCAAGTCGGGGTCGGGGAAATAGCGGTAGTCGTGGGCTTCCTCCTTGCTACGCATGGCGCGGGTCTCGTCTTTGTTGGCATCGTACAAACGGGTTTCCTGCACCACGGCACCGCCGTTTTCGAGCAATTCAATTTGGCGCTCAACTTCATGGTTGATGGCTTTTTCGACGAATTTGAACGAGTTGATGTTCTTGATTTCGACGCGAGTGCCGAATGCCTTTTGCCCTTTCGGTCGTACCGAAACGTTGGCGTCGCAACGGAACGAACCTTCCTGCATGTTGCCGTCACAAATACCCAGATAACGCACCAGTTCGTGCAATTTACGCATGTAGGCGACCGCTTCAGCCGCCGAGCGCATATCCGGTTCGGAGACGATTTCCAACAGCGGTGTGCCGGCGCGGTTCAGGTCTATGCCGCTTAGCCCGTGGAAACTTTCATGCAGCGATTTACCGGCGTCTTCTTCCAAATGGGCGCGGGTGACGCCGATGCGTTTGATGTTACCCTCGACTTCAATATCCAAATGACCGCAGCCGACGATGGGCAAGTCCATCTGGCTGATTTGGTAGCCTTTGGGCAGGTCTGGGTAAAAGTAATTTTTGCGGGCGAACACCGACGTCGGTGCGATGTACGCATCTAGTGCTAAGCCGAACATCACGGCCTTGCATACGGCCTCGGCGTTCAGCACCGGCAACACGCCGGGCAGGCCTAGGTCAACGGCGCAGGCCTGGGTGTTAGGTTCGGCGCCGTAAGCAGTGGCCGCGCCGGAAAAGATTTTTGCTTGCGTGGACAGTTGGGCATGGATTTCCAAACCGATAACGGTTTCCCAGGTGGTCATAGCGGGCATTCCTGATGGTTGAAAAGTTAACAGCATCGTGAAGAAGTGCTGCAAAAAAAACGATTATTCGGCAAACACGAGGGCCAAATCAAGCGCCAATTCTGGAAACAAATTAAAGTGTCGCCACGCCGTCTTCGGCGTACATGGCATGAAGCCGGTATTGTTCGGTTCCGGCATTCTGCACAAATTGGTAAGCCGATGGTTCGTAAGGGTAAACCCGCTAATATTCGGTGACGCCGTTTTCTGGGTAAAGCGAATATTTAAGCCGCACTTCCCGTTTACTGTTCGGGTGACAAAATTTCAATGATCCAGTCCGGCGCGCCGCTGCAACCTTGGGCGGTAATTTTGTCAGGATCGCAAATCACACAGAGATCGGGTTGCACCACCGAAAAAATTTCGCAGTCGGCCCGTTTGGATTTACAGCTTCAGGGATTCGCTATTTTTGTGCAAGCTGGTTTTGGGCATCCCCGCCCAGCAAGCAGCAAAAACTTCACGCGACCTAATGCCTGCGGCGCCCCGATGCGTCCGCATCACCTCGCCCCGACTCAACTCAACTCAACAAGGAGTCGAAACATAGACTCTCGCATGACTTTTCGCAATGCCTTGCAGGGGGTCTCCGCTGCACTCCGAAAACCCGCCCGGTGCTACGCCTGTCGGGGACTAAAAAGCTGCACTTCGCTAGCGCTACGCTGCCAAGATTTTCAGCGACGGATTTGAAGCGTACAACCCGTTTTCTCTGGATAATCCTATAACTGCAGGCGCTTTTGCATGAAGCGCCTGCGTGGTCTAACGACAAGAAAAATTTTTCTTGTAAGCCGATAATTTTTTATGCTAGGTTCACGCCAAGGCCAACTGTTGGCGGGCTGGCCCGTTAGCACGGGCCGTATTTTGATGGCCAAACATCGTGTTGCGTATCTGCCTGGCAAGGTTCAGCCCCCATTAAGGGCGCAGCCCGCCCGGTTCTAGGCCCCGCGTGATCCCCGGCAACAGACTGGACCGGTCGCTCCCCTCTTACCCTTTCAACGGCAAAGGCGCTGTTATGTCGGCTAAAAAAACCACGGTTGTCATCATCATCGGATGTGCATTGCTTGTCCTTTTTTTAGTCTGGTTTTTAGCCTGGCAAAGCCCAATTGACAATGGCCCAACCGAAAGTATCGCCCCATCAAAGTTAACTAACGCGAGCAACCAAAGCTTAAAGGTCACCCCCCCCGGGCTGACGCCTATCCGGTTATCCAATGACCAGCTTAGCCTGGCCATCACCAACCAACCCTTACAAACAGTCGCTAAGGCCATCGCACAACAAGCAAAAGTTAGTATTTTATTCGATCAGGGCATGCCAAATCCCAACATCGACATAACGTTCACAGACCTGCCAATAGAGCAAGGCTTGCGACGGTTACTTTGGGGTTTCGATAGCTTCTTCCTCTACAGCAACGACAAGGGGGCAAGCGCAAAACTGTCGGCTGTTTGGGTATACCCTAAGGGCACGGGAAAAATGTTTAGCCCAAGTCCGATAGCGCAGGCCACAAATGCCCAAAAGCCGATGATTGACGCTAATGATCCCGAACCATTGCGACGGGCATTGGCAATCGCCTCGGCCATCGAACAAATTGGCCAAGGGGACAAGGATGTCTTACTGGCCGCTTTGAATGACCCTGAGGAAATCGTTCGTGTCAATGCCTTACAAACGGCGGACATTTCGGCCATGACCATGCCGGCGGATGTTTTAACCGATTTAGCGCTGCATGACCCTTCGGCAACCGTCCGTTCAATGGCGCTAGCCAGCTTATTGACAAGCTACGAGGAAGGGCGTACATCTCCCAATGACATCGCCTATATAGCCGATTTGGCGCAAAACGACCCGGAACCGGTTGTGGCTGAACTGGCCAGACAAATTATCTCTTCTCTTGAAGCAGCGCCAGAAGAATCGGTAAGTTCCATTCGGGGTGATGTCGAGGATGATCCCCAGCGAGCAGGCAACCTGCGTTAGCAGGTCGCAAACGATGCCGGGGCCGCCCATCCAGCAGGAGCGTGCCATTTCGCCAAAAGTCTGGTCAATCCGTTAAATTTTAGATTAATTTGAAAAGGATATTGCCATGAACACATTGACTACAAAACTTAACAAAACCCGTTACGGCGCTGTCGCAGCCCTGCTTGGACTGGGATTGATGGCGGGCGAAGCCGCTGCAGTCATAGTCCTCGCCCGCCATAATGTAACCCCGCAGACCGGCGCAGCTGCGGCGAATCTGGACTTAGATGGTACCTTGGTAGGGTCTCAGACAGTTGTGCGTTTTTCCACAACAACACCCCATCAGTTAGTGCGCGTTATCTTTAATGCCGAGGCAACTATCGGCGGCGCCGCCACCGCATGGTTAGACGGTACGATTATTATTAATAATATTGCCTGCCCGCCTTCCGATTCGGACAACGCCCTGGTTTCCGGGAATGGCACCGCAACCCAGCACGATGGGTGGATTAGCGCGGCAACCCAATGTTTTGTCAGGATTCCGAACGCTGGCTTACATAGCGTGCGTGTGTTGGTCACACCAATCGGACCCGCAGGCACGGCCTGGCGGATAGATGATCTTTCACTGGTCATTGATACCGAATAAGCCCCAAACCGAAGCCACCGCGTGACTTAACAGGCTAGCCACGCGGTGGCTTCAAAATAATTTTCTAAACTATCCAAACCCCATTGCCCGCCAACTACGACGGCGGATTCCAAGCCGCTATACCCCAACCTCGAGTCCATCTGGCTGGCCCACAATCTGCGCCCCAGCCAAGACCCTTGCCCACTTCCGCAAGGACAACGGCCAGGCCCTCTGCTGTGCAAAGGCTTAGTGCTGTTCGGCGACGAAGAGGCGGTCGTCTGCGGCATCTGCAAGGGTGACGCTAGCACCGATAGCGTCTTCACCGCCAAGTAAGCTCGACGACTGGCTGAATGTCACCATCCTGAACTGGCACGGGTGAAAAGCTCTGGCAGGCCAGAGAGGGCGTGGCGGTTGGCGAGGTCATGACGGATGATTGGCGGCCTTACGAGGCATGCGCCCCTAGCGCAAGACCTACGCAGTTAAAGTCGGAAATCGTCACTGCCCGGGGCTATAACCGCTTGTTTCGGTACAACTTACCCGGTTACGGAAAATGTCAAAAGATATTGAAATATGCTATCAAGTTGCTGCTGCACAAATGGCACAATAAAAATTCTATACAAAATGAGCAATGCCCTATTTTCCTTAAATTTAGGAGAGCGCTATGCACACCGTTTACAAACGCAAAGCCGACGAACACAATACAGACTTTCTTGAGGCCTTAAAAGTCACTTTCAAACACAAAGAGATTGAAATAGCCGTTACCGAAACAGGCGGGTATCGAAGAGAATGAGCGCCGCTATTTAGCGCATAAACTCCGCCAATCGCGCCCGATGGTTAGCCGCCATTGAAAATATCGCTAACAACCGCGATGTTACTGGTCGCGCCGCATCAACAACGAACATCGGCTGGTTTATGTAGACAACCCGTTTGCTATCATGGCAGCCTATAAGCTGCCTTACGACTGAGATAAAACCAATGATCTCAATTAATTTTCACTGCTTTTCGCATTGCCTAAATTTAACATGAACACTATCGAAGAAATCATCGAAGACCTAAGACACGGCAAAATGGTCATCATCATGGACGATGAAGACCGGGAAAACGAGGGCGACCTGGTGATGGCGGCGGCCTTCGCCCGGCCCGAGGACATCAATTTCATGGCGCGGTACGGGCGTGGGCTGATTTGCTTGACGTTAACACCCGAACGTTGCCAGCAATTGCGTCTGCCGTTAATGGTCAACGCAAACAAAACGGCGCATACGACCAATTTTACCGTCTCGATTGAAGCGGCCACTGGCGTCACCACCGGCATTTCCGCCCATGACCGCGCCCGCACCATCCAATGCGCGGTGGCTACTGAGGCTAAACCCGATGATTTAGTGCAACCCGGGCATATCTTCCCGTTGATGGCCCAAGCCGGCGGTGTCCTAAACCGGGCCGGGCATACCGAGGCCGGTTGCGACCTAGCCCGATTGGCCGGGCTTGAGCCTGCCGGGGTCATCGTTGAAATTTTAAATGACGACGGCACCATGGCGCGTCTTCCCGACTTAGAAGTGTTTGCCAGACAACACAACCTGAAAATTGGCACCATCGCCGATTTGATCCATTACCGCATCCAGCATGAAAACACCTTAGAACGTATCGGCGAATGCGCTTATCCAACCGAGTTCGGTTTGTTCCGTCTTTATGCCTACCAAGACCGCAACGACAACAATGTCCATTTAGCGTTGGTGATGGGTTCGGTATCCGGTGATGAACCGGTGTTGGTCAGGGTGCATGCCCGCAATCTCTTGGACGATGTGTTTTCTTCCCAACGCAGCGACTGCAACATGCCGGTGCGCCTGGCCTTGCAAAAAATCGCCGCAGAAGGCCGCGGGGTGTTGGTGGTGATCCGCCAAAATGAGAACAACAAGGACTTAGCCGACCTCATCCACGGCTACCAATTGCAGGATAACGGCGTGAAAGTAACCCGGCCAACCGCAGCCAGCGACTGGCGCACCACCGGCACGGGCGCGAGGATTTTGTCCGACTTGGGCGTACATAAACTGAAAGTGCTGGGCATTCAGAAAAAATACATTGGCCTGTCGGGGTTCGATTTGGAAGTGGCCGAACATGTAGGTTAAATTCTGGGGGGTGTCCTGC
>DBNZ01000017.1:4440-15818 GCA_002299495.1 Methylococcaceae bacterium UBA659 | reverse complement strand
GTTATGTTTGGTGTTTTTGGCGGCTTGACGTCATTTGGCATCATTGGCCTGTTCATAGGGCCGGTGATTTTGTCGGTGCTGTTGGCGGTATGGCAGGTTTGGGTGAAGCTACAGGATGAAAACCAGGTCAGGGCCAGCCCATGATACGGACGTTCTAACGGGTCATGGGCTTTGCTGGGTCAGGCGCAAATATTTTTGGTACAAACTGTCATGGTCTTCGATCCGCCCTAGGTCTTTGTCAATGCAGTCTACGGGGCAGACTTCCATGCACTGCGGCGTGCCGTGGTGGCCTACACATTCGGTGCACAACGCGGGGTCAATCACATAGATATCTTCCCCTTGGGAAATGGCGCCATTGGGGCATTCCGGTTCACAAACGTCACAATTGATGCATTCTTCATGGATGATTAAGGCCATACTCGCTCCTTGTTGGAAAATTTAGATATTAGGGATTGACGCACGACTTCCGGGACAAAGCTGGATACGTCGCCGTTTAGCCGGGCGATTTCCCGGATCATGCTGGATGATATAAATTCGTATTGTTCGGCCGGGGTCAGGAACATGGTTTCCAGTTGCGGCGCTAAACGCCGGTTCATGCCCGCCAGTTGAAATTCGTATTCAAAATCGGACACCGCCCTAAGCCCGCGCAAAATGACATGGGCGCCGTATTCGCGGGCGCAATCGACTAATAAATTATCAAATCCGATCACCTCGACATGGTTAACATCGGGGGTGACGGCTTTGACTAGCGCCACTCGCTCCAATAATGAAAACAGCGGGGTCTTGTTGCTGCTGACCGCAACCGCCACGATCACTTTACCGAACAGTTTGGCGGCGCGGGCTATGATGTCAATATGCCCGTTGGTGATGGGGTCAAAAGTACCAGGGTAAATGGCGATCATTGGCTGGGTGGCGGAGGCTTGGTTAGGCGACGGTTACAGGGCATAAAAAATGGAAGTTAACCAGCAAGGGGGGCCAATGGCCAAACAAAAAATCCGGCTCGTCCTTTGCAGTTATCCGGGCGTGTTCTCGGCGGCGGTGCGGCAAATTATAGCCCTTTCGCCCGATATTGAGTTGGTGGGGTTGGTGCATTCAACACGGATTTTTACCGCCTCGGAAAACTGGTTACAAGGGGCCGTGCGGATGGTTGGCCAATCGGGGTTCCACTATGCGTTTTTCCAATTCCTGCAAACGGATTTTTTTGACTTGGCGGCCATGCTGTTCTGCCAGCCGGGTTCGGTAACCGTCCCGGTGTTAAAAACAAAAAACATCAATGATCAAGATGCCCAGGAATTTCTGCGGGCATTAAAACCCGAGGTCATACTTTTGGCAAATTTTAATCAAAAACTGCTGCCTGCGGTGTTGAATTTGCCCCAGTTTGCCTGTTTAAACATCCATCCTTCGCCGTTGCCCCGTTATCGGGGGGTCGATCCGGTATTTGCCGCGTTAAATGCCGGGGAACGACAACTAGGGGTAACTCTGCATCATGTGGCCCCCGAATTTGATACCGGCGACTGGGTCGCCCAGCAAACGATCGCTAGCGAAGCAGGCCGTAGCGTGTTTTTCCACCAACTCAAATTATTCAAAATGGGCGCCGACTTGGCCGTAGCGGCCATCAAACGGTTGCCGGAAGCTATGCCAAGCCGGTCCCAAACAGGTGCAGGAAATTATGATTCCTGGCCAACCGGCGGGCAAGTCCGGGAGTTTTTAAAACAGGGGGGGCGGTTAGCGGGCTTAAGCGAATATCTGATGGCATTGCGAATCCTGTTCAAGCGCCGGGCTTAACCGGGGGCTTTCTGGTGGCGCCATAGCCGAATGCTTGGAGTATCGGTTCAGCCACAGATGCCGGCAACAGCGCCAGTAGTTTCATGCCCACGGCCAGCGGCAACGGGAAGTCGATTAAGGTCCGCTTGCGGGCCAAACCGCGCTGTATGGTTTGGGCCGCTTGTTCGGCGGAAAGCATCAACCATTTCGGTTTTGGAAATTGGTCGCTGAGTTCCGATTTAACAAAGCCCGGGCAAACCACGCTGACCTTCACCCCGTCCTGCTTCAGCCAGCCGTGCAAGGCTTCGCCATAAGACTTAATGGCCGATTTGCTGGCGCAGTATGACGGTGTGATGGGCAAGCCACGGTAAGCCGCTAAGGAGCTGATCATCGCAATCTGGCCGCTACGGCGCTGGCGCATCGGCTCAATCAGCGGATAGACCGTATTGAACACGCCGTGGATGTTGGTGTTAAGGACTTGCTGGATGTTGTGCCAGCTTTCGTTGGCACCGCCTGCGGGCATGATGCTGGTCACTCCGGCGTTGGCAATCAACAAATCTACCGGCTGTTGGCGGTCGAAATCCAACAGCCAACGCTGCAAGGCTTCCGCGTCGGTGACATCCAATAACCCTAACACCACCCTGGCGCCTTGTTGGCGGCAGCATTCGGCAATCCCGGTTAATTTCGTCGGGTTGCGGGCAATTAACCCTAAGCATGCCCCCGGTTTGGCGTAGGCTTTTGCCAGGGCGAGACCAATGCCGCCGCTGGCGCCGGTGATGACGATGTTCATTTTATGAATGTGGTTGGTTAATTTGGTTGGTGTGCAATCTTACCACCGTTTCTGAAACGGCGGCCGCCAATCCCGTTTTATGGTAATAAACGCCACGCAGTTGGATGGTGGCGGCCAGTACTTTAATAAATGCGTCCCGCAACGCTTTGTCGGGTGCGGCGGGCCGTTGCCAAAACTCATCCAGCGGGCCTAGATGGACTAGGCCTTCGATGTTGTAAATGGAACGGCCTAAAGCGATCAAAGGGCGACCCGCTAACAGTGACCATATGCCCACCGTGCTGTTGATGGTGACCACCCCCCGTGTGTGTTCCAATAAGGATTTTAACAGGCCGCCATCGATAAATAGGACGCGGCCTTTGACGCCCAGTTTGTTGGCCAGTTGTTGGCAATGGCGTCGCCAATCCACCAAAAAAGGGTCCAACGGATGGATTTTTACGATTAACAAGGCGTCGCCCGGTGCGTGCTTGGCAAATGAGCCAATCACTGCGTCGATGGCGGTTTCCAAGTTGCCGTATTTTGAGTAAGCACGGATTTGGTAATCATTTTGCATCTGCAAAGGAAACAAAAAATAAGGGGTTTTCTGCTCATGCAGGGAATCGATCAGGGCTTGGGTTTTTTTTGCGGCCAAGCGGGTATGCAGCAGGTGCCAGCCTGTCCCCAAATACACGAGGGCCGGGTGGTAAAGTTGGTGGGTTTGGTAAAACGGGTAAAGCACATGCAGCAGCACGTTGGACAGATGGTAAGTCATGTCCCAGACGGCCTGGATGAAAAAACTGTCTCGGTATTTTGGGCTTAAGTCAGGTTCCGGCAGTTGCCTGGCCAAATCAGACAACGTCTGTGGGTCGCGGGGGAACAACGATTCCGCCGACATGCCATTGAGTTCTAGGGTGATCCAGTCCGAGCGCAGGTAGCCAAAATCGGTAGTGACGATCTGGATGCCGAGTTTTTTTGCCTCGGTTATCGCAGCCTTATGGTAATCGCGTTGTTCGCCGATCAACACTAGGTCGGTGACTTGTTCCGTGTCCAAATATTGGCGGATAAACGCCGGCCAATCTTTTAATTTTCCCCGGTAATGGGTGGCTCCGGCTCGCCGCCAGAACAGCCAGTCTCCAAAGCATAAATTGATGCGCAAAACGCGATGTTGTTTTTTTTCCAGCCCAGCGCCCACTAATTTGAAAAAAGGAGTGATAGGCCCTTGTAAAAAAAGAAAAACCCGATGTTGCTCGTGGCTTGGCATTATGAGTGATGGCTAAAGAATAAGGGATGGGTATTGCCTGGGGTTGCCGTTCTTGGGCGGGCAAGCAATGCCAGAGGTCTCAGTTGAGTTAATGGCGTCATCCACTGATGCCCGGGCAGACCGAAAATGACTGACATTTTACAATACAAACCTAAGGAACTGCTGATTAAATCAAAAAAGCGCCCTCTCCCTGGGGGAGATGGGGTTTAATCAGCACTTCCCTAAGAACGTGTTTTAAAAGTGTCGCGAGCGGTTCGAGTGCCACGACGGGTAGGATTAACGCTCAGCCATTTAACCCGTTTTTATGATGGATCCGGCCTTATTCCGTGTTAACCTCGGTTCGCCTTGAGCGGGTCGAAAGCTGCATGTGCTGCGACTGGCTCAGCATCAACGGTGCAAACTTTAACGGGCCGGATCAATAGCAGTGGCAGCTTTTAAAGCACGTTCTAACGGGGGAATTTAATTTTGTAGGCCTTTTTGGAGCAGGGTTTGGGCTTCAATGATTTCATCGTGTTCGGCCGGGCTGGGTTTTAGGTAATTGCCGTCCGGTTGCAACAGCCAGGCTTGGCTGTTGTCGCGTAAATAAAGCTTCAGGTTTGTCACGATACGCGTTTGTAGTTTTTTGTTTTTTATAGGGAAACAAACCTCAACCCGTTTAAACATATTGCGCTCCATAAAATCGGCGCTGGCTGCGAAGACTTCTTGGTCGCCCTGATTGGCAAACACATAAACCCGGGCATGTTCCAAAAAACGGCCTATGATGGCGCGCACTTCAATGTTTTCGGAGACACCCGGTATCCCCGGCCTTAAACAGCAAATGCCGCGAACTATCAGTTTCACTTCCACGCCCGCTTGTGAGGCCCGGTACAAGGCCTGGATCAGCTGTTCTTCCACCACGGCGTTCACCTGTATGATAATTCGGGCGGACTTCCCGGCCTTAGCGTTTGTTATTTCGCGTTCGATCTTTTCCAATAAGGCTTGATGCAGCGAAAAAGGCGATTGTAACAACTCATTAAGCCTTGAAACCTTGCCCAAACTGGTCAATTGGGTAAACACTCGCCGCACGTCCTCGCCCAATTCTTTGTTGCAGGAAAACAGGCCGTAGTCGGTGTACAACAAGGCCGTTTTCGGATGGTAATTGCCGGTCCCTAAGTGCACATAGGTGCGTAGGCTCTTGCTCTTGCCCTCGCGCCGCAGCACCAGGCACATTTTGGCATGGGTTTTATAACCTACCACGCCGTAAACGACATGGACGGCCGCTTCCTGCAGTTTGGTGGCCAGGTCGATGTTGGCTTTTTCATCAAAGCGGGCGCGCAGTTCAATCACCACGGTCACTTCTTTGCCCGCCTGCGCCGCTTTGATCAACGCATTAACAATGGGCGAATCCACGCCGGTCCGGTATAAGGTCTGTTTAATCACAGGCACGTCGGGGTCGGCGGCGGCCTGGCGCAGAAAGTCGATGACGGGTGAGAAAGAATCAAAAGGATGGTTTAGAAGCAGGTCGTGTTCCCGGATGGCGGCAAAAATGTCCCGTTTTGATGACAGTTGCGGCGGCGTGTAAGGTTTAAAGGCGGGGAAGGCTAAATCCGGCCGGTTGACTAGGCCGGTGATTTCTTTCAGCCGGTTTAAGTTGACCGGGCCTTCAACCAAAAATAGCCGGTCTTTGCTCAGTTGGAAATGGTCGAGCAGGAATTTGACGGTTTCTTCCGGGCAGGCAGCGTCGATTTCTAAGCGTACTTCGTTACCGTAATTACGCATGGCCAATTCACCTTGCACGGCCAATAACAAATCGTCGATGGCGTCGTCATCGACAAAAAAGTCGCTGTTACGGGTGACCCGGAATTGATGGCAGCCCACTACCGTCATGCCATTGAACAGTTCGTTGACGAAGGCGTGGATGATAGAGGACAGGAACACAAAATCATGGTTGCCGGTTTCGGTTTCCGCCACCGGCAATTTTATCAACCGGGGCAGCGCGCGCGGGGCTTGCAGGATGGCCCGGCCGCTGTTCCGGCCAAAGGCGTCTTTGCCAGTTAAAGAGATGATGAAATTCAAGCTCTTATTGAGTATGCGCGGGAACGGATGGGCCGAGTCCAGACCGACGGGGGTCAAAATCGGCAGTAACTCTTCATGGAAATAATGGGATAGCCATTGATGTTGCGCTTCCGTCCATTGCTTGCGGCGGATGAAGCGGATATGTTCCCGTTCCAGTTCCGGGATCAGCATCCGGTTCAGCACCTGGTACTGTTCGTCGACCAGTTCATGGGCATGGATGCAGATTTGCTCCAATTGTTCTTGGGCGTTGAGACCGTCGGGTCCTGCGGCTTTAGGGTCGATGGCGGCCATTTCCAGCACGCTGGCAACCCGGACCTCAAAAAACTCATCCAGGTTGGAGCAGGAGATGCACAGGTAATTGAGCCGCTCCAACAACGGCAGGTCCGGGTTTTTGGCCTGGGCCAGCACCCGTTTGTTAAATTCCAGCAGGCTAAGATCGCGGTTTATGTAGAGTTTCGGGTTTTTTAAATCTGCTGTGTTTTCAACCGTGTAAGTATCCATAGTCCACCATGCTAAGTGCTGTTGAGGGGGGGCTGCCCGCTGTCCGCTATTTTATCCTACGGCTTGTTTGATGGCGGCGATGGTTTGGTCAAGGTGCTGTTCGGTGTGGCTGCAACTCATAAAAAACCGCAACCGCGCACTTTTCTCCGGGACGGCCGGATATAAAATCGGCTGGACATTGACGCCTTGCTCGAATAAGGCTTGCGACAAGCGTCCAGCGCGCACCGAACTGCCGGTGATGGCGGCGATAATCGCATAGCCCTGGCTGAGTCCGGTGTTGATGCCTACCGCTTTGGCTCGCGCCAAGAAATAACCCGAAAGCTCTTTAAGCCGTTGGCTGCGCTGCGGTTCTTCAAGCAATAGGCGGATGGCCTCCAAAGCCGGGGCGGCGACTTGCGGCGGCATGCCGACACTGTATAAAAAACCGGGCGCCAAGCATTTTAGGTGTTCGATCAGGGCCGATTCCCCGGCGATATAACCGCCACAGGCAGCCAATGATTTGCTTAAAGTACCCATCCAAATGTCCACGTCTTTCCCGTCTATGCCGAAATGTTCGCGGATGCCTAGGCCATTTTTACCCAAAACGCCTAGGGAATGGGCTTCATCGACCATTAAAAAGGCTTTGTGTTGGTTTTTGATGGTGATGAATTTGGGCAAGTCGGGGAAGTCGCCGTCCATGCTGTACAACCCTTCCAGAACGATCAGCACCCGTTGGTAATGTCGGCGTTGTTGTTTGAGCAAGTGGTCCAATGCGGCAAAGTCGTTATGCGGGAATGATAACCGTTTTGCGCCGGATAACTGTGCGCCGACCAAGGTGCTGTTATGGATTAGTTCATCATGCAAAATCAGGTCGTTGGCGCCAAACAAGTAACCGATGGTGGTGACGTTTGTGGCGTGGCCGCTGACCATGGCCACGGCGTCGTCGACGCCATATAAGTTGGCCAATGCCGATTCCAGTTCCCTATGGATGGCGCGTTCGCCAGAAACCAGGCGGCTGGCGGACACGGACGTGCCGTAATGGTCAACCGCCTTTTTAGCCGCTGCTGAGACCCGGGGATGGCCGGATAAGGCCAAATAGTTGTAACTGGAAAAGTTCAGATACTGCCGCCCGTTGATCACGGTGGTGGCGCCGGCAATGCCTTCATGGACACGGAAAAAAGGGTTGCTCACGCCCAGCTTGGCCGCGCCCTTGTGGATGATTTGCAACTGCTGATAGCCGGGATGCTGTTGGAAGGAGTGCCAGGCTTCAGGAATGTCCAGGTTTTGCCGCCCTGTTTGCAAAGGGTTATCTGGTATTTCAGCCTCAGAGGCTCTCTTAAGCTTTCGTTCTAAGGCTTGTTGGATCAATTTGTCCTTAAGGTGTCCGGTTAGGCTTTTATGGCTCATTGAAGATTAATGCTCAGGTAGGGCAAGGGCGCTAAATTAAGCGGACGGTTTTTGTAAAGGCATGGCCGCTGCTGGCAAAGCGGCCATGTCGGGCGGTGGGCTAGGGGCTTAAAATGCTACTGGATTGGTTTTTCTGCAATTCTTTTTTTAACGCCGAAAATGCCTCGTCGCTTATTTCAGAAGCGTGGCGTTTGGACAAGTCGTTCATGTTGGATTCAAGCTCATTGCCAGGCACTTCATCGCCGCCCCGCAATTGGGTGGCCAAACGGTTGGCCAGTTTGCTTAAGGTGGGTGCTTCACTCAAAGCCATCACCGGAACTTGGACGTTGAACCGGCTTTCAATGGCGACCATTAATTCGACGCCCATTAACGAATCCAGCCCCATATCGTACATGGAATGGTTGGCATCGATCTTGTCTTTGCTTACCAGCAAAATCTGACTTAACTCTTCTTTGAGCATGTCAATGAAAGTCGCTTGCAGCTCCTCATCCGACAATTCATCCAGCAAGCGTTTTAGCTCCGGCAAAGAGTCTTCGGCATGGGCGGCGCTGGCCGATGGCAAGGCGAGTTCGACAAATTTGTCATGTCGGGCGGTCGGTAAGAAATTGCCCATGACCCGCCAATCAAATTCCATCACGCCTAAGGTCGGATGATCCGATGCCAGTAGGGTTTCCAGCACGGCTAAGGCGTGATCCGCGCTAAGGGCTTTGCCGCCTAGGCGGTTTTGTAGGGCTTCCTTGATCTTAGGGTTGCGGGCCAGGAAACCGGCATCGTCAATCGCCCCCCAACGGACACAGGTGGCGGGCAAGCCATGGTGCTTGCGGTAAGCGGCCAAGGCTTCCAGCCATAGGTTGCCGGCGACATAATTGGCTTGGCCGGGGTTGCCGAACAACGTCGTCACCGACGAATATAAAACAAAAAAATCAAGTGGTTGGTCTAGGGTCAATTCATGTAGGGCCAAGGCGCCATCAATTTTCGGTGTTAGCGCTCGGCGCAGTTGGTTTTCGTCCATATTGCGGACTAAGCCGTCGTCGATGACCGCCGCCGCGTGGATGACGCCTTTTAAAGGCGGCATGTTAGCCGCACAGGCTTTCAGCACGGCGCTTAGCGCCGTTTTGTCGGTCACGTCACAGGCTGCGGCGTGGACATCGAGACCTTGTTTTGACCACTGCGCTAAAGCGGTTTGTGCCTGGTCACTGGAGGCGCCGCTACGGCCCAGCAGGATTAAGTGCTTAGCGCCTTTGTCCACCAGCCATTGGGCGGTTCTTAAGCCAAAGCCCGACAGTCCGCCGGTGACCAAATAACTGGCCGGGTTTGACAGAACCCATGATGGCGGCTGGTCAGCGGCCTGGTTTGGCGGGGGGGGGTGGATGCCGTATTCATAGGTGACCACCACCTTGCCGATTTGTTTGGCTTGCTGCATGAAGCGGAACGCATCGGTGACTTGGTTGGCGTCAAATGCCGTATAAGGCAACGGATGCAGGATACCTTCTTGGAACAGCCGCATCATTTCGGCAAACAGTTTTTGGGTCAATTCCGGGCGTTCCTGCATGAGTTGGTCGGCATCAATCCCGAAGTAACTGATGTTGTTACGGAATGGGCGCAGGCCAATGGCGGTGTTTTCATAAAAATCGCGTTTGCCCAGTTCGAGGAAACGGCCAAAGGGTTTTAGCATTTGGAAATTGCGGTTGATGGCCTCTCCGGCTAACGAATTTAACACCACGTCCACACCCCGGTTGCCGGTTTTGGCTAGGATTTCTTCGGCAAAGCTGAGCGAGCGGGAGTCATGGATATGTTCGATGCCCAGTAATTTCAGGAAGTCACGTTTTTCTTCTGACCCGACCGTGGTATAAATTTCCGCACCTAGCCAACGGGCCACCTGGATGGCCGCTATGCCAACACCGCCGGCGGCGCCATGGATGAGGATTTTTTCACCCGCTTGTAACCGGGCCTGGTGATGCAAGGCGTAATAAACGGTGAAAAATGTGCTGGGTATAGTGGCGGCGGCGGCGGGGCCAATATGGCCTGGGATCAGGGTGAGGGTGTTGGCTTTGGTGACCACCCGGTTGCTGAAGCTGGCAGGGCCTAAACCGACTACGGGGTCGCCCGGTTTGAAGGCGCGGACATGGGGGCCAACACGGGTGACGCAACCGGAAAATTCCAATCCTAGGCTGGCGCCGACAAAACCATTTTCCACGGCTTCATCCGACAACAGCCCTAAGGTGTACATGACATCTCTAAAATTTAGCCCGGTCGCCAGCACGGCCACTTCGATGTCATCATCAAGCAGCTTGGCGCGAGGGATGGCTTGCCATTGCAGGTTACGCAATTGGCCGGGTAATTTAAAGCTTAGCCGGAAATCGTGGCCGTTGTTATCAGCGGGTGACGGCAAAGTCGCCGGGTTGGGCTGTGCTTGGCTACGCAAACGCGGGCTAAAACGTTGGCCGGATCCGGACAAAACAATTTCCTGCCCTTGCCCCACCAGCAACTCGGAAATGATGGCGTCCAATAGGCCTTGGCTTTGGTAATCGCCGTTGACATCAAGCAAATGGACTTGGTGGTTCGAGGCCTCGTTCATCAACGTGCGGCCAAATCCCCACAAAGCCGCGTCATGGGCAATGGCGGCTCCCGATGATAGGGCGGTTTCAGGCTTGGTTTGGTCACAATGCCAAAGGTCGCCTACACCGTGGGTTAATAACCATAATTGGCGGTTGCCGGGGCCTTTTTCCATGGCTTGGGTCAACTGGGTGGCTAACTGGCATCGTTGCGTTTGCGTTATGGCTTGGTTTTGGCCGAAACCGGATAAATGGATGACGTTGTGATAGCCATGCAGCCCGTCAAGGCCAGTGGCAAGGGTGGCCTGTTGTGCGTTTTGTTGTAATCGTGCGGTGATGAGTTCGCCCAGTGTTGCACTGTCCCCTGTTTTATCTGCCAACACCAACCAATGGCTGGTTTCGAATGGGCCTAGGTTGTTTGTTACGCGGGTGAGGGGCGAGGTGGCGGTTATCAGATAATGGCCGGAGCAATGGTCTTTTATCAGCGGATAGCTATGGAGGTTTGTAAAACCCAAGGCCAGCAGCCGGTCTTTAATGGCATCGGCGGACAATTGCGGGGAGTTCGCCGTAAGCTTGTGGTGATCGGCTAACCACCATTGGTCGGTGCAGCCCAACAAACCATCAATCCAGCGGGCGGGATTCAATCCCACCAGCAACAACGGGCTGCCTGGGTGCAGTAAATCAGGTAACAAAGCCAACAGGCGGCGGCTTTGCTCAAGATGGCCTTGGTTTAAATGGACGATAGCGAAAGTGGCTTTTTTGGGCAGGCCTTGCAGCGGTTCGGCTGCGGTAGGCAGCTGGAAGACGTTTACCTGGGGATAGTGTTCACGGATTACGCCGGCTGCCTCTAAGGCTGGTTCGCAAAAGCTGGCAAAACTGTAATCGCTTTGGTGAAAGTCCATGATCGGGCAAAGCAATGGCGCAAACTCGGGCCGGTAATTGCCAATTTCCAAAACGCTTATCCGGTCGCCAAACGGTAATTGCCGTAACCAGTGCTGGTATTGTTGTCGCAGGGCTTTTACCAACGCGGGCTTGCCGGTTTGCTCAAGAATTTGGCTGCTGATTTTTCCGTACCAGGAAGCGGTCAGGT